>JALZKG010000425.1 GCA_030859365.1 Gemmatimonadota bacterium | reverse complement strand
GGTCGCTGGCACGCGGAACTGGACCGGGAGATGGGAAGCGCGGCCGGGAGCGCCACGGGCGGGAGCCAGCGGCAGCTCCGGGCGCTGGAGATCGCACTGCTCACCGGCCGCCCCCTTGCGTGGTGGCATCGGAACGCGCCGCCGGTGGAGCCCCCGCTGCGCCCGCGGATCTATGTGCTGGCCCCGCCGCGGGCGCGCCTTCGCTCCACCATCGACGCGCGGGTCGGGGAGATGGAGGCCGCCGGGCTGGTAGGGGAGGTGCGGGGCCTGCTGGCCGCCGGCTACGGCGCCGGCAATCCGGGGATGAACGCGACCGGCTACGCCGAGCTGCTCCCGTTTCTTCGCGGCGAAACGTCGCTGGAAGCGGCGCTCGACCGGATCCGCGCCAACACCCGCGCGTACGCGCGGCGGCAGATGACCTGGTTCCGCCACCAGCTCCCCCCCGACGCCGTGTGGCTGGACGCGGAGCTGCCCCTGGACCAACTTGCGGAGCAGATCGCCGGGGAGTGGCGGGAGTCGCCCCCGGACCCCTCACGCTGATGCCGGAAGACGTATGAAGATCGGAATCACCTGCTACCCCACGTACGGCGGCTCGGGAGCCATCGCGACCGAGCTGGGCATCGAGTTGGCCCGCAGGGGGCACGAGATCCACTTCATCTCGTACGCCCAGCCCTTTCGTTTGTCGCACTTCACCGAGCGCGTCTTCTTCCACGAGGTCGAGATCGCGCGCTACCCGCTCTTCGAGTACCCCCCGTATTCGCTCGCCCTCGCCGCGGCGATGCACGAGGTCACCCTGCGCGAAGAGCTGGAGCTGCTCCACGTGCACTACGCCATCCCCCACGCGACCTCCGCCTGGGTGGCGAAGGAGATGCTGGGGACCGGGCGCGATCTGCGGGTGGCTACCACCCTGCACGGCACGGACATCACCCTGGTGGGGCAGGAGCGCTCCTTTCTGGAGATCACCCGCTTCTCCATCCAGCGCTCCGACGGTGTCACCGCGGTCTCGGAGTACCTTCGCCAGGAAACGCTTTCGCACTTCGGCGCTCCTCCCTCCGGGGTCGAGGTGATCCACAACTTCGTGGATCCGCAGCTCTACGATCGCGAGCGCTACCCCTGCCGCAAATCGGCACTGCTCGACCCGGGCGAGAAGCTGGTGATGCACACCTCCAACTTCCGTGCGGTGAAGCGGGTGGGAGACGTGATCCGCACCTTCGCGCGCATCGCGGAGCAGGTGCCATCGCGGCTGCTCCTGGTCGGCGACGGCCCGGACCGCCCGGAAGCGGTGCGGCAGGCGGACGAGCTGGGCATCGGCGATCGGGTGATCTTTCTCGGCAAGCAGGATTCGGTGGCGGAGCTGCTCTCCTGCGCGGACCTGTTCCTGCTCCCTTCCCAGAGCGAGTCGTTCGGACTGGCGGCGCTGGAGGCCATGGCGAGCGGGGTTCCCGTGATCGCGAGCAACGCCGGAGGTCTGCCGGAGGTTGTACCACACGGCGTCGCCGGGTTTCTAGCCCCGGTGGGTGACGTGGCGAGCATGGCCGACGCGGGGATCGGGCTGCTCCGCGAATCCACACGCTGGCGCGAGTTCAGCGCCGCCGCGCGGCAATGGGCCATCGACCACTTCGGGGTGGAGGCGATCGTCCCGCAATACGAGCGCTTCTACGAGTCGGTTCTGAACGGGGCGGCCGCCTCCGCGGGCACGCCGATTCCCCAGACCGTCGCGACGCCGTGATCGGCGTGCTGCACCCGGATGCCGAGCGCCTGATCGAGGCCGCGCTCGCCGAGGACGTCGGGGAGGGGGACTGGACCACGCTGTGGACGGTGCCGGAGGAGCGGCGCGCGGAAGCGGTCGTCATCGCGAAGCAGGCGGGAGTCATCGCCGGCACCGCGGTGGCGGAGGCGGTGTTCGCGCGCCTGGACGCCGCGGCGGAGGTCCAGATCGACGCGCCGGATGGAAGTGCCGTCCGCGTCGGCGACGTGGTGCTGCGGGTGGAGGGCGCGGCGCGCGCGCTCCTCACGGGCGAGCGCACGGCCCTCAACCTCCTCCAGCGGCTTTCAGGGGTGGCGACGCTGACCCGCGCCTTTGTCGACGCGGTGCGGGGGACAGGCGCCCGCGTCGTGGACACGCGGAAGACCACTCCCGGGATGCGCGGGCTCGAGAAGGCGGCGGTGCTCGCGGGGGGTGGCGCAAACCACCGTTTCGGCTTGTACGACATGGTGCTGATCAAGGACAACCACGTCGCGGCCGCGGGAGGGATCCGCGCCGCCGTGGAGGCCGTACGCGCGCACGACCACTCGGGTCTGCGGGTGGAGGTGGAGACCACCTCCCTTTCCGAGGTGGAGGAAGCGCTCGGCCTCGGCGTCGACCGCATCCTCTTCGACAACATGAGCCCGGAGCTGCTGCGAAGCGCCGTCGAGCGGGTACGCGCCCACGGGACCGGGCGGCCGGAGATGGAAGCGTCGGGCGGGCTCACGCTGGCGAGCGTCCGCGCGGTGGCCGCGAGCGGAGTGGAGCTGGTGTCGGTGGGGGCGCTCACCCACTCCGCGCCGGCGCTGGACCTGTCGATGCGGCTGCGGACCTCATGACGGCGTCCCTCGCTGGCGGAGTGGAGGACGCCGCGCTCGCCCGCGCGTGGGGCGTGCCCTCCGTGTGGAGGTTCCGGTCGGTCGGCTCCACCAACGACGTCGCCCGCGCGCTCGGCGACGCCGGCGCGGAAGCGGGGACGACCGTCGTCGCGGAGGAGCAGCTGCGGGGGCGGGGACGCTCTGGTGACCCCTGGGTCTCCGCGGCGGGGCTCGGCGCCTGGCTCTCCGTGCTGCTCCGCCCCGCCCCAGGCATCGATTCCACCCTGCTCCCGCTGCACATCGGGCTCGCCGCCGCCGGAGCCCTCGATGTCTGGCTACCCCCCCCCGGCGCGGGGATCCGCTGGCCCAACGACCTTCTGTGGCAGGGGCGCAAGCTCGCCGGGGTGCTCTGCGAGGCGTCACGCGGGCGGGGCGGGACGGGGC
>JALZKG010000413.1 GCA_030859365.1 Gemmatimonadota bacterium | reverse complement strand
GGTGTCGGCCGCGCCGCCGGGGAGCAGCAGCGCGCCCGCGCCGAGCACCACGGCCGCGGCTGCGCCGAGCACCGCGGGAGACGGGCGCTTCATCGAATCCTCATCAAACGACGGGGCTCTGCCCGAGGCGGGCGCGGAGCGTGCTGGTGCCGGAGGGGCGCACCACCTGCACGTTGACCACACTCCCCGGCGGAAGCTCTCGTAGAAGGCGGCGCAGGTCGCCACCGCGCGTGATGGGGGTGTTGCCGATGCGGGTGATGATGTCGCCGGGTCCGAGACCCGCCGCCGCCGCCGGGGTGCCCTGGACCACTGCGGTCACGATGATCCCCTCCCGCACCGGAAGGCGGAACTGGGCGGCCAGTTCCGCCTCGATGTCCCGGTAGTCGATCCCCAGGAAGGCACGCTGCACCCGGCCGGTGGTCAGCAGCTGCTGGGCGACGTCGTTGGCGAGGTTGATGGGGACGGCGAAGCCGAGACCGGTCGCGGGCTGGCGCGGGTCCAGCCCGAGCACCGCGGTGTTGATCCCAATGACGCGGCCGCCCGAGTCGAGCAGCGGCCCGCCCGAGTTGCCCGAATTGATGGCCGCGTCGGTCTGGATCAGCCCGTCCGCGCCCAGGCCGCGGAGCTCGCGGTTGATCGCCGAAACGATACCCGTGGTGACGGTGCGTTCCAGCCCGAGCGGATTGCCGATGGCGATCGCCGCTTGCCCTACCTCCAGCCGGTCGGAATCGGCGATCGGAGCGACGGGGAGGCTGCTCGCCGCGATGCGGACCACGGCGATGTCCACCGTCGGATCACGTCCAAGCACCCGGCCCTGGAGCCGTCTTCCGTCCGCGAGGCCGATCTGCACGACCTGCGCGTTGCCCACCACGTGCGCGTTGGTCAGGATGACCCCATCCTGCCGGATGATCACGCCGGAGCCGGAGCCGCGTCCCGTGCTGACGCTCACCACCGCCGGCGTCGCCTGCCGCGCCACCTGGATCACGGTGCGCTCTTCAGCGCTGCGCTGCGCCTGCACCTGCTGCGCCAGCTGCACCTGGGCGGATGCCCACGGAACGCCGTGTGCCTGCACCAGGCCGTACCCGCCGCCGATGCCGACTCCGAGGGCGAGCACGCCCGCGACATTCCTCCACACGCTCTTCATCGTCTTCCTCCGCTCTGCATCCGTCGCTGGGAGGGGCAGATGCGCCCCGAGCCTCGCTATACCCCCTCACCCGGGAGGGGTCCCTCGCGTGCCGTTATCTGGGGTTCGGGATCCGCAGGACCGTGAACTCGCCCCCCGGCTGGAGCGCCGCCCCCAGCACGTTCCAGGTGACCAGCCCGTCGTCGCTTTCCGGCTCCAGCAGATACGTCGCGAGCACCCCCAGCGGCTGCGCCGTCGGCACCCGGTGCGTTCCCGCGGGGAAGGTGCGCTCCACCGCACGCCACCGGCCCGCCAGACGGGTTTCGCGGTGTCCCTGGAAGGGTCGTGCCGCGCGGATCACCGAGTCGGCGACGAACACCTCCGCCACCGCCGACAGCGGTGCCGCCAACTGCTCCACCCGGACGCCGTGCAGCCGGAGCACCCGCACCGCCGCCGTGTCAGCCAGCGCGAGCAGGTACGCCGCCGGTGGGGTGCGGGTGAGCACCGCGTCGAAGCGGTCGTACACCGGGATGCGCAGCGTCCGGAAGCGCCCGGTGCGCCGGATGCCGCGGTGCACCCCCGGCTCGTCCGGAAGCGAGTCCGGATCGGCGGCGAGCTCCTCCGCGATCACCTCGCCCACGAACGGAGAGCGGGTCAGGGTGCTGCGGATCGGCACGCCGCCGTGCAGCTCGCGGATCGGGTCCGCAGCGCGAAGCGCCGCCAGATCGGGCGCGCGCTCGGCCGCCAGCGAGAGGATCTCGCGTACGTAGGCGCGGGTGGACGCCACCCGCCGGGCAAAGGGATCGTGCGAAAAAGCCTCGCTCAGGATGGAGACCCGCCCCCGCAGCCCCACGTAGTTGCTCCCGAAGCGGGGCCGATGGTCGTAGCTGAACCATCCCTGCCGGACGGTGTCCGTGTTGACGTCGGCGCCGTACTCCTGCGCGAAGTTGCCGTAGTCAAAGGTTTCAGAGCGGTGCCGCTCCCGCATCCTCCGGCGCAGCTCGGGAAGGAGCACGTCGCGCGTCAGGGCACCGGCGGCTCCCGACGCCGGGTTCAGCGAGGGGGAGTAGGTGAGGGCGTAACCGTGATAGCTCCCATTGGTGGTGTGCAGATCCACCCACACGTCCGGGTTCCACCGCGCCAGCAGCGCAAGCGAGGCGCGGGTCTCCGGCGCCTCGGCCTTGACGTAGTCGCGGTTCAGGTCCAGCCCCTGAGCGTTGGCGCGGACCCCCACCATCTCCGGGCCGTTCTGCTCGCCGCGGTTCCGCGCCTG
>JALZKG010000347.1 GCA_030859365.1 Gemmatimonadota bacterium | reverse complement strand
GGCGAGGGCCCGCCCCACGCGCACCGCGCCGCCGGTGACCAGCGCCGTCCGCCCGCGAACCTCCACGCTAGCCCGCGGCGACGGTCTCGCCGTCCTCCTGGCTGAACACCTTGAGGTTGGTGGAGTGCCCCGGGTTGACGCGCGCCTTCGGGTTCAGGAAGTGGACCGCGTTGTTGACCGCGACGGCGGCCTCCCCGTAGCCCGTGGCGATCAGCTCCAGCTTCCCCGGATAGTGGGTGATGTCGCCCGCGGCGTACACCCCGACAAGGTTGGTTTCCATCAGCGGCGACACCCGAATGGAGCCCCGTTCCAGCTCCAGCCCCCACCGGCCGATGGGCCCCAGGTCCGGCTTGAAGCCGAGCAGCGCGACCACGGCGTCCACCTCCAGCCGCCGTTCCTCGCCGGTGTCGTTGTTGAAGATGGTGGCCCCGGCCAGGCAGTCGTCGCTGCCGTGCAGCTCGCGCACCTCGAAGGGGGTGAGGATACGCAGCTCCCCCCGCTCCGCCGCCTCACGCATCTCCAGCACGGTGGCGCCGTGGGCGCGGAAGTCGTGGCGGCGGTGGATCAGCGTCAGCTCACGGGCGATCCCCTTGAGCCCCACCGCCCAGTCGGCCGCGGAGTCGCCGCCGCCCACCAGCAGCACCCGCCGGTCCCGGAAGTCCTCGGGTACGCGGACGTGGGTGCGCGCCGCGCCGCCGTCGGTGTAGAAGTCCTGCCATCCGGGGCATTCCAGCACCCGGGGGTTCAACGCGCCCTTCCCCCCGGTGATGATCACGGTGCGGGAGCGGAAGTCGCCGCGTCCGGTGCGGAGCAGCAGGTGGCCGTCCTCCCGCACCAGCTCACGCACCTCCGCCTCCAGCACCACCTCGGGATCGAACTGGGTCCCCTGCACGATCATGTTCCGGGCCAGATCCTTGGCGAGGATCCGGGGCAGCCCGCCCACGTCGTAGATGTACTTTTCCGGGTAGAGCGCCATCAGCTGCCCGCCGAGCTCCGGGAGGGCGTCCATGATGCGGCAGCTCACGCCGCGCAACCCGGCGTAGAAGGCGGCGTACAGCCCGGTGGGCCCGCCGCCGATGATGGTGATGTCCTTGACCTCGTCCGTCGCCGCCTGGTTCACGCCGGATCTTTCGCGCAGGGTGAAAGGGAGCGCCGAAGTTACCAGATCGCCCGCACCCCGGCAACGCGCGCGATCTCAGGGTCGCGGGTGATCAGGGGAAGGTCCAGCTCCGCTGCGGTGGCGGCGATCAGGCGGTCGGTGCGCTCGGGGATGGCGTGGAGGGTTTCTGCGCGGAGTACGACTTTCGTCTTAAGGCCCGCCGGGACGAACCCGCCCGAAACGAAGAGGCGGTCGATCCAGCTTCGCAAGGTTCCCCCGGCCGAGAGTCGTCCCCGATACAACTCGTACCCGAGCTCCACCAGCGCCAGAGTCGGAACGTGGATCGTCGCGGCCCCGGATTGGGCTGCCTCGAACAAGCGCCTTCCGTCCCGCCCAAGCTTTTTCGTCTGCCCGGACGAAGCCCAGATCAGAGCATGGGTGTCGGTCACCGCGCGGTGAGTCACCCGTAAATGTCCCGGAACCTGGCGTCCCGGAGTTTCGTCTGCGCTTCCCGCGAATCCCGCAGCATCTCTTCCACGTCGCCGTGCACCGTCAAGCTCCCGGCGAGCTTGAACGGCTCCTTTGGCGCGGCGGCCTCTGCGGCCTCCACCCGCGCCTCCAGGTACCGGACGTAGCTTTCCCGCACCAGCGCCACCCCTTCCGGAGACCCCCGCCGCTGGATCACCACCCGGTCCCGCCCCTCGGATTCCGTCACCTGCTCCATCAGCCTGAACAGCTCCTGCCGCGCCCGCGACGCGGATACGGTGGTCTTCATCGTCGCCTCCCTAGGTGTACGAGTATGTCGTACGAGTATAACCGAGCGGCGCCCGCCGCTCATCCCAGCGGCTCGGTGGACGCCCGGAGCCAGCGGGCGAGGTCCTGCTCCGACAGCTCGCCCGTAGCCACGTCGATCATCACGGCATACGTCTCCGGCTCCGGGGCAACGAGGTGGAGGCCGTTCGACCTGAGAAAGGAGTACATCACGATGAACGCCACCCGCTTGTTGCCGTCCACGAAGCCGTGGTTCCTGGCGAGGCCGAAGGCGTAGGCGGCTGCGAGATCCGCCCGATCCACCTCGTCCCCCCCGTACGCCCAGCGCTGCTGGGGTCGGGCGAGTGCGGACTCGATCAGCCCCTCGTCGCGCACGCCATAGGAGCCGCCATGCTCGCGGATCAGCTCGGCGTGCATCGCTTCGGCAGCGGGGAGGGTGATCCAGATGGGCTCTTCCACCGCT
>JALZKG010000300.1 GCA_030859365.1 Gemmatimonadota bacterium | reverse complement strand
ACGCGGCCCTGTTCGGCTTCTTCGGGAGCCGGCCGGTGGATCGCGGTGGCGGGCGAGCCGAGCGGATGGACGGGGTGCTGCGACAGCTTTCCCGGATGTTCGGACCGGAAGCCGCGCACCCCCTCGAGTATCTGGAGCTCGACTGGGCGCGCGAGCGGTACACGAGCACTCCGCTGGACGCGCTCCCGCTCGCGGAACACCCCGCGTACGGCCACTCCCTCCTCCGCGAGCCGTCGCTGGGAGCCAGGCTTCTCTGGGCGGGTACGGAAACCGCGCCGCAGGAAGGTGGCTACCTGGACGGCGCGGTTCGGTCGGGGCAGGCGGTGGCGCGGGAGATCCTCGGCCGGATCGCTTCCGCGCCGACGGTCAGGCCTTGAGCTTTTCCAGGTAGCGCTGGCGCAGCTTGGCCACCTTGGGGGCGATCACCACGCGGCAGTACCCCTGGTTCGGGTTCCGCCGGTAGTACTCCTGGTGCTCCGTCTCGGCCGGGTAGAACTCCGTGAGCGGCACCAGCTCGGTCACGATCGGCGCGTCCCACACCCCCTGCTCCCCCAGCTCGGCGATCACCTGCTCGGCGGTCTCCTTCTGCTCGGGCGAGTGGTACAGGATGACGGAGCGGTACTGCGGCCCCACGTCCGCTCCCTGCCGGTTGGGCGTGGTGGGGTCGTGGATGGTGAAGAACACCTCCAGCAGCTCCTGGAAGGAGACCGTCTCGGGATCCCAGGTGACCTGCACCACCTCGGCATGCCCGGTCCCCTTGCCGCAGACCTGCTCGTAGCTGGGGTTGGGCACGTGCCCGCCGGCGTAGCCGGAGACCACGCGGCTCACCCCCTGAAGCTGCTCGAAGACGGCTTCCAGGCACCAGAAGCACCCTCCGCCGAGGGTCGCCACCTGTGGTTCGGGCTTCCAGGTCATCGTTTCCCTCTCCATGTATAGGTCGCCTACGACTCGTTTTCACATGAGTTTACCCGCTTCCGGCGAAGTCGATCCGCCCCGGCTGCCCTCCCGGCCCTTGCCGCCGGACGCTACGCACCCCCCTTTTGCACGGCAGATGCCCCAGACCTCCCACCCTCTCCGCACGAACATGGCGCAGAGCACCGATCGTCTGCCGCGGCAGCTCGCCTTCATCGCCGAGCTGGACAAGCTGAAGGGGATTCTCCGCCAGACGCGCCTGATCGGGGGCTCGCGACGGGAGAACAGCGCCGAGCACTCGTGGCACCTGGCGGTCATGGCCGTGCTGCTCGGCGAGCACGCGGCGGAGCGCGCCGACGTGCTCCGGACGGTCAAGATGCTGCTCGTCCACGACGTGGTGGAGATCGACGCTGGCGACGCGTTCTGCTACGACGCGGCCGCCAACGTCGGCAAGGAAGAGCGGGAGCGGCGTGCGGCCGAGCGGCTCTTCGGCCTGCTTCCCCCGGAGCAGGGCGGGGAGCTGCGCGCGCTCTGGGACGAGTTCGAGGCCAGGGAAACCGCCGAGGCACGCTTCGCGGCCGCGCTGGACCGGCTGCAGGGGCTGCTGCAGAACGTTCACAACGGGGGCGGCACCTGGCGTCTGCACGGCGTGACGCGGGAGCAGGTGCTGGCGCGGATGGACCCCATCCGGGAAGCGTCCCCCGCGCTGTGGGCATACGTGCTCGGGACCATCGAGGAGGTTTACGCGGGTGGCGAAGTTCTCGACGCGGGGAGCGCCGCTTGATGGCCGCGCGTGTCACCGTCGCGGTCGTGCAGGCGGAGGTCGCCGCGGATCTGGAAGCGGGGCTGGAGCGGACGGGGGAGCTCGCGCGCGAGGCGGCGGCCTCCGGGGCGGAGCTCGTCGTTTTCCCGGAGACCTGGCTCCCCGGCTACCCCGCGTGGCTGGACGTCTGCCGCGACGCCGCGCTCTGGGACCACGCGCCCGTCAAGGCGGTCTTCGCCCGCATCGCCGAGAACAGCGTGGCGGTGCCCGGCCCCGCGACCGAGCGGCTCGCGGAGATCGCTCGCGAGACGGGGGCCACCCTGGTGGTCGGGATCAGCGAGCGGGTGGACCGGGGCCCCGGGCGCGGCACCCTCTACAATTCGCTCCTCACCCTCGGCCCCGACGGCCGGCTGCTGAACCACCACCGCAAGCTGATGCCCACCTACACCGAGCGCATGGTGTGGGGCACGGGCGACGTGGAAGGGCTGCGCGCCGTGGACACCCCGGCGGGGCGCGTCAGCGGCCTGGTGTGCTGGGAGCACTGGATGCCGCTCGCCCGGCAGGCACTGCACGAGTCCGGGGAGGACATCCACGTCGCCGTGTGGCCCACCGCGCACGAGATGCATCAGGTGGCGAGCCGGCAGTACGCCTTCGAGGGGCGCTGCTACGTGCTGGTGGCGGGAGGGCTGATGCGCGCCTCCGCGCTCCCCCCGGAGCTGGAGCCGCACCCGGACCGGGTGACCTCCCCGGAGCAGTGGGTGCTGCGCGGCGGGAGCGCGGTGATCGGTCCGGACGGGGCGTACCTGGTGGAGCCCGTCTACGACGAGCCGCGGGTGCTCGTCGCGGAGCTGGACCTGGGCCGCGTTCGGGAGGAAACCATGACGTTGGACGTCACCGGCCACTACCATCGAGCGGAGATGTTCGACTTTCGCACCCTTCCCTCCGGGCGGCGCCCCGCCGGGGAGGGCTGAGACACCCCACCGGCGGAGACCGATGATCCGAAACCTCGCCCGGGCCGCGCTGCTGTCGCTCGCCCTGCTCCCGGCCCCGCTCGCCGCGCAGCGCGCGGATCCGGTCGCCCGCTACGTCGAGGGGCGCCACCCGGAGATCGTCCGGGAGCTGAACGCGCTGCTCGCCATCCCCAACGTGGCGTCGGACTCCCTGAACATCCGCCGCAACGCGGTCGTGCTCAGGGAGATGATGGAGCGGCGGGGGATCCGCACGCAGATCCTGGAGACCGGCGGCCCGCCGACGGTCTACGGCGAGCTTCCCGCCCGCGGCGCCCGCACCACCCTGCTCCTCTACGCCCACTACGATGGTCAGCCAGTGGATTCGGCGAAGTGGACCGGGCACGCGCCCTGGGAGCCGGTGCTGCGGGACGGGGCGCTGGAGCGGGGAGCTCGGACCCTTCCCCTCCCCCCGCGCGGGCCATACCCCGACGACTGGCGGATCTACGCCCGCTCCAGCTCCGACGACAAGGGGCCGATCGTGGCGATGCTCGTCGCGCTCGACGCCCTCCGCGCGGCGGGGCGCGCCCCCGCCGTCAACCTCAAGTTCCTGTTCGAGGGGGACGAGGAGATCGGCTCCCCTAACCTCCGGGCGCTGCTGAGCGAGCACCGCGAGCTGCTGCGCAGCGACCTCGCGATCATGGCCGACGGCCCGGAGCACGCCTCCGGCCGCCCCACCGTGGTGTTCGGGGCGCGGGGGATCACCACCGCGCAGATCACCGTATACGGGGCGGACCGGCCGCTGCACAGCGGGCACTACGGCAACTGGGCGCCGAACCCGGCCATGGAGCTGGCCCGGCTGCTCGCATCCCTCAAGGATGCGCAGGGACGGGTGAGCGTCGCCGGGTGGTACGACGACGTGCTCCCCCTTTCGGCGGAGGAGCGGGCGGCGGTCGCCGCCATCCCGGACGACGAGCCCGGCGCCTTCGGCTTCGCGGAGCCCGAGGGAGGCCCCGGCGCCCGCCGTCTGGAGCGGATCGCCCTGCCGTCGCTAAACGTGCGGGGGCTGAGCTCGCTCTACGTGGGGGCGGAGGCGCGCACCCTCGTTCCCGCCCAGGCGGTGGCGGAGCTGGACCTGCGGCTGGTCCCCGCGGTGCAGCCGGAGCGGCAGATCGCACGGCTCCGGGAGCACGTCCGCGCGCAGGGCTTTCACCTGGTGGAGGCGGACCCGGACTCCGCCACCCGTGCCCGCTTCCCGCGGAT
>JALZKG010000299.1 GCA_030859365.1 Gemmatimonadota bacterium | reverse complement strand
GCGCGGCCCTTTGTCGGCCGGGAGGTCATCGACCGGGTGCTCCGTGCCGCGCGGAAGGGAGCGGTCGTCGCGGCCGTCCCGGTGCGTGATACCCTGAAGCAGACGGACGGCGCGGGGCGGGTAGTTCGCACACTCGGGCGCGATGGAGTATGGCAGGCCCAGACGCCCCAGGGCTTTCCCCGCGCTCTGATCCTGTCGACTCATGAACGGGCGTCGCGAGATGGCATTCGGGCGGGCGACGACGCGGGTCTGTGCGAGCACTTCGGCGTGTCCGTCCTGGTGGTCGACGGCGCGCCTGAAAACCTCAAGATCACCTCGGCGGCCGATCTGCTTCTGGCCGAGGCTGTCGCGCACCTGGCGGCTCACGTCCAGACCTCCCCCCGTCCATGACCGAACCTCAGCCGCAAGGGGTTCCCTTCCGCATCTTGTTCGTGTGCACGGGAAACACCTGCCGCTCTCCGATGGCGGAGGCGATCGCGCGCGCGGAGATCGAGCGGCGGGGCTGGGCCTTCGTGGAGGTCGCGTCCGCCGGCGTCGCGGCGGACGACGGAGCGCCCGCGGCACCGCAGGCACGTCAGGTGGCCGTGGAGCAGGGCACCTCGCTCGAAGGGCACCGCTCCCGCCTCGCGGATACGGTGCCGCTGGAGCAGGCGGACCTGGTCCTCGCGATGGGGCCGTCTCACGTCGCACCGCTGCGGAACCGGCTTCCGCCCGGCCGGGTCCACCTGCTCGGTGAGTTCGCCGGCCTCCCCGCGGGGGAACGCGGAGTGCCCGATCCGTTCGGAGCCGACGTGGAGATGTATCGCCGCACATGGCGGGAGCTCGAACGTCTGATCCATGCCGCGCTCGACCGCGTCGCTCCCATTGTGGCGCCGTGACCCCCACCACGGAGACCCGCCTGCTCGTCCTGCTGGGCGATCCGGTGCATCATTCACTTTCGCCCGTCTTCCAGAATGCCGCGTTGCGCGCCGCCGGGCTGGACGCGGCGTATCTGGCGCTCCGCTGCGACTCCGCGTCGCTCGCCGGGCTGCTGCGTGGCATCGCCCTGTCCGGGGGCGGCGGAAACGTGACGCTTCCGCACAAGGAGCAGGCCGCCGGCTGCGTGGACCGGGCTACCCCGCTGGTGGAACGGACCGGTGCCTGCAACACCTTCTGGGCCGAGGGCGGGGTGGTCTGGGGAGACAACACCGACGTGGCCGGCGTGACCGCGGCGGTGCACTCGCTGCTGGGAGGCCCCCCGTCCGGCGCCCGCGTTCTGCTTCTGGGGGCTGGTGGCGCGGCGCGCGCGGCCCTGTGCGCGCTGCTGGACGGGGGAGCGGAGCGGGTGGTGGTCCACAACCGCTCGCCGGGGCGAGCCGAGGAGCTGCTCCGCCGCTGCGCCGTGGGCGACGGGCGGGCAAGAGTGGGCACCCCCTGGGACGGTCCCTGGGATCTGGTGGTGAACGCCACCTCGCAGGGGATCCGCGCAGAAGATCCCTTTCCGCTGGAGCTTCGGGACCCCCTGCCCGGCGCGGTGCTCGACCTGGTGTACGCTCGCGGAAACACCCCCTGGATCCGGGAAGCCCACGCTCGGGGAGTACCGGCGGAAGACGGCAGCGGCGTGCTGATCGCGCAGGGAGCGGCGGCGTGGGAGCGCTGGTGGGGGCGACCCGCCCCCATGGAGGAGATGCGGCGGGCGCTGGCCGGGTGAGCGCCGGCTGGGTGCTTCGGGCCGCCGAAGCGGCCGCGCAGCTGGTGTTTCCACCCGTCTGCCTCGCGTGCCGGACCGCCATTCGCGGTGAGCGGCAGTTGGTGTGTGCGGTGTGCTGGTCTCGCAGCGAAGCGCTGCCCTCCCCACGCTGCGAGCGCTGCTGGAGCCCGGCCCCGGGCGCCGCGCGGAGCTGCGGAGTCTGCCGCGAGCTGCCGCCGGGACTTCGCTCGGTGCGAAGCGCCTTTCTGATGCGCGGACCGGTGCGGCAGATGGTCCACGCCCTGAAGTACAGCGGCTGGGAGGCCGTCGCCGATCCATTGGCGCAGCGCATGGCGGCGCTGCCGCTCCCGCCGGATGTGCAGGAGGAGGCGACGACGGTGCTTCCGGTCCCCGCCAGCCGCGTCCGGCTTCGCGAGCGGGGCTACAATCAGGCAGAGCGAATCGCCGCCGCCTTCGCCTGCCGCACCGGCCGGTTGCACGACCCCGGCCTGCTGGTGCGAAGCCGCTCCGGCGGCACGCAAACTGCCTTGCATCCCGCCGAGCGCCGGGCTAACGTTGCCGCCGCTTTCGCGGTTTCCGCTGCTTCCGCCGCGTCGCTCCGAGACCGGCACCTCCTCCTGGTGGACGACGTCTGGACCACCGGAGCGACGGCGGCGGAGTGCGTGAGCGTCCTGCTCGCCGCGGGAGCGCGCGCGGTAAGCGTAGTGACCTTCGCGCGCGCGCTTCCCGAGCTCGAGCGATGAGCCCGCCCCCGGCTCACCGGAGGCGGAACACCTCGTCCCCTCCCTCTTTCTGGAGATCTTATGGGCCTTCGTGTGGCGATCAATGGATTCGGCCGTATCGGACGCAACGTGCTTCGCGCGGCGAAGCAGTCCGGTGCGGGCGACCTCGACTTCGTGGCGGTGAACGATCTGACGGACACCGCCACCCTGGCCCACCTTCTCCGCTACGATTCGGTTCACCGCCGCTATCCCGGTACCGTCGAGGCGCGGGAGAACGCGCTGCTGGTCGACGGGGACGAGATCCGCGTCCTGTCGGAAAAGGACCCCTCGCAGCTGCCGTGGGGCGATCTCCGCGTGGACGTGGTGATCGAGTCCACCGGACGGTTCACGAAGCGGGCCGACGCCGCCAAGCACCTCGATGCCGGGGCTCGCAAGGTGATCATATCGGCGCCCGGCAAGGATGAGGACATTACCGTGGTGCTTGGGGTCAATGAGGACAAATACGACTCGACGCAGCACGACGTGATCTCCAACGCGAGCTGCACGACCAACTGCCTGGCTCCCGTGGTGAAGGTGCTCCTGGACGAGTTCGGCTTTCGCCGCGGACTGATGACGACCGTGCATTCGTACACGAACGATCAGCAGATCCTCGACCTTCCGCACAAGGACCTGCGCCGCGCACGAGCCGCCGGAATGTCGATCATCCCGACCACCACCGGCGCAGCGAAGGCGACGGGGCTGGTGCTTCCGCAGGTGCAGGGGCGGATCGACGGTATGGCGATGCGTGTCCCGACACCGAACGTGTCGATCGTCGACCTGGTCGCCGAACTGGAGCGGGAAGCTTCCGTGGACGAGATCAACGCCGCATTCCGCACAGCCGCCGAGGGTCCGCTTCGAGGCATTCTCGCCGTCGAGGAGGAGGAGCTGGTCTCGGTCGACTTTGTCGGCAACCCTCACTCGTCGATCGTGGACGCCGCTTCTACGGGGATGGTCAGCGGCCTCGTCAAGGTGGTCTCGTGGTACGACAACGAGTGGGGGTACTCGAACCGCTGCGTCGATCTCGCACGCTACGTGGGCGAGCGGCTCGGCGACCGATGAACAGGCGGACGCTCGCGAGCCTCCCGGTCTCCGAGCTGCGCGGGAAGCGCGTTCTGCTCCGGGTCGACTTCAACGTTCCGCTCGATGGCGGGATGAACGTGACGGACGACACACGCATCCGGGCGACACTTCCCACGCTGCGGCTGCTCGCCGACGCCGGCGCCCGCGTCGTGGTGATCTCCCACCTCGGACGTCCCAAGGGGGAGCGGCTTCCGAAGTACTCGCTGCGCCCCGCCGCGGAGCGGCTCGCGGAGTTGCTCGACGTCCAGGTGGACTTTGTCGGCGAAACCGTGGGCGCCCAGATGGAGGCGGCGGTGCGCGAGCTCCGGGACGGCGACGTTGTGGTGCTGGAGAACACTCGCTTTCTGGCGGGCGAGGAGGACAACGATCCCGCACTTGCGGAAGCCCTCGCGGGGGTGGCCGACCTCTACGTCAACGACGCCTTCGGAGCGGCGCACCGGGCGCACGCCTCCACGGCCGGAGTCGCGGAGGCAGTGCGGGCGCGCGGCGGGAGCGCGGTCGCGGGTCTGTTGATGGCGCGGGAACTGGCCTTTCTCGGCGGCGCGCTCGACCGGCCAGAGCGCCCCTTCGTCGCCGTACTCGGCGGCGCGAAGATTTCC
Source organism: Gemmatimonadota bacterium (assembly GCA_030859365.1). GTDB lineage: Bacteria > Gemmatimonadota > Gemmatimonadetes > Longimicrobiales > Longimicrobiaceae > JALZKG01. Next base: position 3,097 of record JALZKG010000299.1, on the reverse strand, counting down.
GGCAAGCTCGACGTCATCGACGCGCTACTCCCCAAGACGGATCGCCTGCTGATCGGCGGCGCGATGGCGAACACCTTCTTCCGCGCGATGGGGTTGGAGACCGGTCGGTCGCTGGTCGAAGAGGACCGGGTGGAGCTGGCGCGCCGACTGGTCCAGGAGGCTGGAGACCGATTGCTTCTGCCGCGCGATGTCCGCGTCGCGCCCGCGCTCGCGGAGGGCGCGGAGGTGGACGTCGTTGCCCGCGATTCCATCCCACCCGACAGGATGGCGCTCGACATCGGCCCGGCCACGGTGCGCACCTTTGCCGCGCAGATCGCCCGGGCCCGCACCGTGCTGTGGAACGGTCCGCTGGGGGTGTTCGAGACCCCGGCGTTCGCGGAAGGCACGCGCGGAGTGGCCGAGGCAGTGGCTAACGCGACCGACACCGGAGCCACCACCATCGTCGGCGGCGGCGACTCGGCCGCCGCGGTGGCAGAGCTGGGGCTCAGCGACCGGGTCACCCACGTGTCCACCGGTGGAGGCGCGTCGCTCGAGTTTCTGGAGGGGCGGACGCTCCCCGGTGTCGCCGCTCTGGATCCGGCGGACGCATGAGCCGCCCCCACGTCTTCGCGGCCAACTGGAAGATGAATCTGGGCCCCGCGGCGGCGGCTGGCTTCTTCGACCGCTTTCTCCCCCTCTGTCCCCCGGAGCCCGGGCGTCGCCTCCTCTTCTTTCCGTCTGCCCTTTCGCTGCACGTCGTTGCGGCCGCAACGCGGGAGCGCGCGGACATCGAGGTGGGAGCACAGAACCTGTTCTGGGAGCGTGCGGGGGCTTTCACGGGAGAGCTTGCGGCGCCGATGCTGGCGGAGGCGGGCGCCAGCTTCACCCTCGTAGGTCACAGCGAGCGGCGGCACGTCTTCGGCGAGACGGTGGAGGACACGGTTCGCAAGTGCGTGGCCGCTGCAGAGGCGGAGCTCGGAGTGGTGCTCTGTGTGGGCGAGACGCTGGAAGAGAGACGCCAGGGACGGGCGCAGGACGTAGTACGCGCCCAGCTCCTCCCCGTGCTCGACATGGTCTCGCCCCACCCGCAGCGATGGATGGTGGCGTACGAACCCGCGTGGGCGATCGGCACCGGGGAGAACGCAGCCCCCGACGACGCGCAGGAGATGCACGCCGCGGTTCGTGAAATGCTCGGGGCGTCGGGTGGCATGACTCCGGTGCTGTACGGTGGGAGCGTCAAGCCCCAGAATGTGGCGGAGCTTCTCCGATGCGCCGACGTGGACGGGGTCCTGGTCGGCGGCGCCAGCCTCGACCCCGGGGACTTCGCGGCGATCTGCGCCGGGGGTTCTTGACAGCGGCACAGAACCGCATAGCTTTGTACGGTTGTCGCGGCTTCCGTTCCCCCACCTGATCCATGACGTGTTTACCTTTCTGCTGGTGTTGATGGTCCTGGATGCGCTCCTGCTGATCCCCATTGTGCTGCTGCAGTCAGGCAAGGGGGGCGGCCTCGCCGCGATGGGAGGGGGCGCCGCGGGAACCGACACCCTGTTCGGAGGGCGCCAGGCCGCGACCCTGCTCACCAAAGGCACCTGGTGGGCCGGTGGAGCGTTCCTGGTTCTTGGTGTGGCTCTTTCGCTCGTGTCCTCCCGCCCCGAACGCTCGGAGTCGATTCTTCGCGGTGGACTGGAAGAGGCACCGGCGGCACCTGCGCTGCCCGGCGCCGGCACGAGTGCTCCGGCGCCCGTGACGCCGGCACCGTCCATTCCACAGCAGTAGCACCCAACCGGCCGCGGCGTCCGTGGGGATCCAGCTTTTGCCGCGGGTGCGGGGAATGGAACTTGCACCTTCGCGGCGCATCGACCGTCCCGCTTTCTGCCGATGAGTGGGCGACGAACCACAGCTAGCTTGGAGAACGTGCACGTGGCACCAACCCGCAACTCCTCTCGTGCGCAGCAACGCCAGATCGACCTGACGACCGCTGTGTGCCAGGAACGGCTGCTTGCCACTCACGTTCGTCACGTCATCGCGATGGTCGACCTGGTGTCGGACCGTCTCCCCTTCGACGACGCGCTGGACATCTACGTTCGAATCCTGAACCTTACGCCGGAGCAGGCGCGGAACATCGGGAGCCGTGCGCTCGCGATGATCGGCCGCCGCAGCGGACTTCCTGAGGTAGATAGCTTCGAGATCGACGAGACCGAGGAGGAGATTTCTCGTGAGGAAGCTGCCCGGGCGGAGTCGGGTGGACGTTCCGAAGCGGTGTTCGGCCGGTTGCGCCGCCGCATCCGCGGCCGCGTTCACGACGATCTCCGGAATCGGATCAACCTCGCGGCCGCTCGGGCAGAAGATCACCTCTTCGGAACGCACGTGGACAACTCTTTGATCTTCGCCAAGGCGCTCGCGGACGATATGACCATCCCGGAGGCGGTGGAGCAGTACCTCGAGATCATGGCGATCCCCGACGGACGCGCCGACGCCGTCTACAACCGGGCCCTCCGTATGGTTGCGGATGATCTGCTGCCGCCCGTCTCCCGCGGCGTCGAGCCGCGCCCGTCCGCGGGTGAGGCGGCGACGCCGGTGCGAGCGGATGCCGAACTCCACTGAGCTTTGCTTCAGCGCATCTCCCACCGTGCCGGTCGGCAACCCCCCCCGCTGAGCGGCGCCACTCCCCGTGTCGGTTCACTGGAGTGCCCTGATCTGGGCCGGCCTCATCGCCACGACATTTGCCGCCGCCACCTTCTGGCTGTTTCGGTCGTTCGGGCTGACCCGCTTCACGCCCGCCAACACCCTCGGCGGCCTCGTTTTTCGAGAGCCCTCCAGCCCGCTTGCGGAAACGGTGGGGCAGGCGACCTTCTTCGTTCTGGGGTCGACCGTGGTGGCGGCACTCTACGCGACGGCGCTTTCCCGGGTCGGGGGCCCATCGGCGGTGGCAGGCCTTCTGCTCGGTGCCGCGCACGGCGCGGCAAGCGTGCTGGCTCTGCCGTACGTTGGTATGATAAGTGCTTCGGTCCGCAGCGGTCATGAAGCGGCTCCCGCCCGCTTCGGATTGGGGTGGGGAAGAGCCACTCCAATCAGTCTGATGGTCGGCCACTTGGTGTATGGCGGGGTCCTCGGAGCC
>JALZKG010000295.1 GCA_030859365.1 Gemmatimonadota bacterium | reverse complement strand
CCGCGGCCGACCCCGACCCGGTGGTCCGCAACGCGGTCACCCGGGCGATTCGCGGGTTGTCCGCATGAGCGGCTCGTGCGTTCCCGTACCGGCCGGGCCCGGGGACTCCTCCTGGGCGGAGGACCGGGAGCTGCAGCGCGAGGGGCGAGAATTGCTCTTTGCGATCCACGCCGCCATGCGGTCGCTGCGTCTGTACCCGCTGGAGAACCAGGCGGTGCAGAACGCCCTCACGGAGCTCGAGCGGGCATCCGGGAAGCTGCTCGCGCGGGAGCCCGAAGTGACGCTCCGCTACGTGGGCGACTTTTTCTTCGTCAACGACCTGCGGCTCCGCCTGGATCTCGCCACCTTCGCCACCTTCGGGGCACTGGGGCGCACCTTGCAGGCGCACGGGGTGGGGCAGCTGGAGATCTACGGGGGGGCGAGCCGCGCGGACTGGGTCGCGAGCCTGTCGCTGCTTCTCGGCGACCCGGATCCCGTGCGGCCGTTCGCGAGGTTCACCGAGCGGCTGACCGCCGCCGGCGTATTCCGCCTGTCTGTCGCCGAGCGGGCCGAAGAGGCGCTCGAGGCGGACGCGGACCGCTCCCGCGACGCCGCGCGGCGGATGTACGCACAGACGGTGGCGGTGGCCCGCGACGCGATGAGCGCGGCACGGATGGGGCGCGGCGTGAGTCTTCGCCGGGTGAAGCGGGCGGTGCAGTCCATGGTCGACCAGGTGCTGACCAACCAGACGTCGATCGTGGGGATGACCACCCTGCGCGACTACGACCAGTACACCTTCACCCACTCCGTGAACGTGTGCATCTTCAGCGTCGCGCTCGGCAAGCGGCTCGGCTTCGGCAGGCGGGAGTTGTACGAGCTGGGGCTCTGCGCGCTGATGCACGACCTTGGGAAGAGCCGGCTCCCGCTGGAGGTGCTGAACAAGTCCGCCACTCTCGACGCCGACGAGTGGGCGTTGCTGCAGCAGCACCCGACCGAGGGAATGCTCACCCTCTTCACCATGCGCGGCTTTTCGGAACCTCCGTTCCGGGCGATGCTCGCCGCGTACGAGCACCACATGGGAACCGACGGTCAGGGCTATCCGCGCTCGCGGCGGCCGCGCTCGCGCAGCCTCTTCGCGCGGATCATCGCCGTGGCCGACTCCTTCGACGCCGGTACCACCCAGCGGGTGTACATGCGCGCCGCCGACAGGCCCGATCAGGTGCTGAAGGAAATGCGCGACAATGCCAAACGGGGGCTGGATCCGCTTCTGGTCCGCGCGTTCATCAGCATGACCGGCATCTACCCGACCGGGACGCTGGTGGTGCTCGACAGCTACGACCTCGCGGTGGTGGTGGCGCCGAACCCCGAGCCCGATCAGCTCCATCGGCCGACGGTGCGGGTCATCTTCGATTCGCTCGGCGCGCCCGTGGATCCGCCGCGCCCGCTCGACCTGTCGGCGGTCGATCCCGCGACGGGCCAGCCGCGCCACTCCATCATCAAGACCACGGACCCGGAGCGCTACGGAATCCATGTCGGCGACTACTTTGTCTGAGCCCCAGAACGTGATCGGTGCTCGCTTCGCGCTCTGCCGGGCGGAGCGCCGAGCGGCGCTCATCCCCTACGTCACGGCGGGATATCCCGAACCCGCCCTTACCGGCGGAATCCTCGAAATGCTCGCCGAGGCGGGGGCGGACGTGATCGAGATCGGCGTGCCCTTTTCGGATCCTCTGGCCGACGGACCGACGATCCAGCACTCGTCCTTCGAGGCGATCCGCCAGGGCACGGATTTGGGCTGGACGTTGGAGGCACTCGCCCGTTTCCGCGAGGCCTGCTGTACGCCGGTCGTGCTCTTCAGCTACCTGAATCCCATCCTCCGCTACGGAACAGAGCGCTTTCTGAGCGACGCGGTGGAGGTGGGGGCGCAGGGGGTTCTGCTCACGGATCTGCCGGTCGGATCAGACCGCGAGCTGGAGGCGCGGATCGACGGGTCCGGGCTGGATCGGATCCGTCTCGTTTCTCCGACCACCCTTCCGGAGCGCGTGGAGCGGATCGCGGGCGGGGCTCGCGGCTTTCTGTACTACGTTTCGCGGACCGGCGTGACCGGGGCGCAGACGGAGCTCAGTGGCAGCCTTGCGGCGGAGGTCGGGGAGGTTCGGCGCCGCTCGCCGGTGCCGGTGGCGGTCGGCTTCGGGGTGTCAAGCCCGGAGCAGGCGCGTGCGGTGGCCGGGTTGGCCGACGGGGTGGTGGTGGGGAGCGCTCTCGTCACACGGCTCGCCACCGAGGGGATCGAGCCGACCGCACGCTTCGTAGGAGCGCTGCGCGCTGCGGTGGAGTGGGGGGACGATGCCGGACCGGAGTAGCGCCCGTCCTCCGGGGCTCCGCTCCGCTTTCCCCATGCCGATGCGGGTGGTGGTCGCCACCGGCGCGCTGTTGACCCTCGCCGCGGCCCTCTGGCGTGTCCCGGCACCCACGGAGTGGCTCTGGGCCGCCCTGGGCGCGCTGGCCGTGGCCGCTTTCCGATTCGGCGTGGTGGCGCTCTCGAAGTTCAGCTACCTCCACGTGCTGGTGGTGCCGGTGGGGTCGCTCACCCTGCTTGGCTACCCGACGGCGGCGGTGCTGGCCGCGGGTGTCGGAACGCTGGTCGGGGACGCGCTCCGGCGAAAACCGGTGTATCCCGCGACGATCAACGCCGCACGCGAAGTGGTCGTTGCGACCGCCGCGGCGGGGGTGTTCGCCGTGTCGGCGGCGGTGACCATGCGCGCGGTGCCCGGGGACGCGCCAGGCGTTGCGCTCACGGCCGACGCCATCCCCGCGGTTGCCATCTATCTGGTGGCGTACCACGCGTTCTCGCGTGGGCTCTTCTACTTCTCCCTCGCGCGTCGGGGCAAGCTTTCCCATGACGAGTGGATGGTGGTCTTCCGCTACGAGGTGATCACCGCCATGCTGGGGAGCATCGCGACCGGGATCGTGACGGCCGCGTTTCTCCTCTACGGCGACCAGTGGGGATGGCTCTTCATCGTCGCCTTTGTCGTGGCGGCCGGCGTGTTCGCCCGTGCGCTTCTGGTGGAAGGAATCGCGTCGGAAGAGCTGCGCAAGGTGATGGCGATGGAAACGGTGATCGCGGCGGGGATGCCGCTGGAAGAGTCGCTGCGCCAGATCGAACGGCTGGCGGGACGGCTCGTGGAGTGGACGTGGCTGGACATCTTCAGCGCCTCCGACGGCGCAACGGTCAGGATCCATTCCGCGGACGGGGTCGTCTGCCCCGTCGATCTGGACGACCTGCGGCGCGCGGCGCTGGTGAAGGAAGATGCGGTGGTTCTGGGGGAGGCGCGGCGCGGCGCGGGTGGGAACCAGGCCGGCTCCGTTTCGTCGGCCGTGGTTCACCCGCTGCAGTACGGGCGCAGCACGCTGGGCGTGCTCCAAATCGCCCACCACCGCCCCGGGGTGTACGGTCCGGCCCAGATGCGGCTGATCGAGCGCTTCGCGCGGCAGCTCGCGCTTGCCCTGCAGCTCGACGGTCTGGTCCGGCCGATGGCGGCCGCGGCGAACGAGGTCAACGGCCAACTCACCATGCTCGCCCGGACCGTTTCCGACCTGCGAGAGACCAGCGAGGGGGTCGCCGTCCATGCGGCCGAGATCCGCCGCGGGATCGAGGAGCAGGCGCGCAAGACCGCCGAAAGCGTCGCGCTGACGGACGAGCTCGCCTTTGCGGCCGGTGAGGTCGCGCAGGGGGCCGCCTCGTCTTCGGCCGAGAGCCGCGACGCCGGACGTCTGGCGCACGAGAACCGGGCGGCGGTGGCGGACGCAATCGAGCGCCTCGCGGAGCTCAAGGAGTTTGTCGACGCGGAGGCGCAGCAGATCGCCGGGCTCGCCGGCGCTTCGGAGCGCGTGGCGGGCGTGGTGGGAGCGATCCGCGAGATCGCCGATCAAACGCATCTGCTCGCCCTGAACGCGGCGATCGAGGCGGCCCGCGCCGGCGACCACGGTCGGGGCTTCGCCGTCGTGGCCGACGAGGTGCGCAAACTGTCCGACTCGAGCGCCCACGCCGCGGACGAGGCGGCCGAGATGCTCGGCGGGGTGCGCTCGCAGGTCGGGGAAGCGGTCCGGCGGATGCAGGCGGGGTCCGGGCGCGCCCAGGGCGCGGAAAAGGTCTCCGGCAGTGCCCGGGAAGCGCTGGGAAAGATCGTGGCCGCGGCCGAGGGTGTCGGCGGCGCGACCGCCGCGATCGCCGAGCGCATGCAGGACCAGCGCGAGGAGCTCGCACGGCTGAGGGACCAGATCGCGGCCGTCGCGGAGATCAGCGAGCGGAACGGGGTGGGCGCGGGGAGCGTGGCGGACGCGGCGCAGCTGCAGGCGGCGACGCTCGCGGGGATCGACGGTGCGACCGTCGCTCTGCGAGAGGTATCGGACCGCTTGAACGACTACATGACCCGCTTCCGGGAGATCGCGTAGGAGTGCGGATCCGCCCGTCCCGCGGGGCGTTTGACACTGCCAGGGGGGCCGGTTACTTTTTATCCCACAACGGATTGGCAGCGCAGCCGCACAGCTGCCGCTCACAGACCGGAGTTCGATGTCCACGCAGAAAGCGGGCGAGCAGCGCGCGTTGAGCGTCGTACAGCTCCGGCAGATGAAGGAACGGGGAGAAAAGATCGTCGCCGTGACGGCGTACGACTACCTTTTCGCACGCCTGGTGGATGCGGCCGGCGCGGACCTGGTGCTGGTGGGAGACTCGCTCGGCCAGGTGGTGCTGGGGCTCGATTCCACCCTCCCGGTGACGCTCCACGACATGATCCATCACGCCCGCGCGGTGCGCCGCGGCGTCCGCCGGGCGCTGCTCGTGGTCGACCTTCCCTTTCTGACCTATCAGATCTCCGCCGCGGAGGCGCTCCGCAACGCGGGGCGGGTGCTGCAGGAGACCGGGGCCGCGGCGGTCAAGGTGGAGGGCGGGGGGGCGGAGATCGAGGAGACCGTGCGGGTGCTGGTCCGCGCCGGGATTCCGGTCA
>JALZKG010000257.1 GCA_030859365.1 Gemmatimonadota bacterium | reverse complement strand
GCAGCGCACCGAGGGGGTGCTTGCCGAGACGGGGATCCGCAAGCTGCGCGGCCAGCCGGTGTTCAGCACCCCCAACCTGTTCGCGCCCGCCGCCTTCGAGCAGCGGGACCTGCCGGGTGAAGCGGGGTTCCGGGACGCGCCCGAGCCGCAGAACTGCTACGTCTGCAAGCGGGACTACTCGGCCCTTCACCACTTCTACGATCAGCTCTGCCCTCCATGCGCCGAGCTGAACTACCGCAAGCGCACCGAAACCGCGGACCTGAGCGGCCGGGTGGCACTGCTGACGGGTGGGCGCGTCAAGATTGGCTACCAGGCAGGGATCAAGCTGCTGCGTGCGGGGGCGGAGCTCATCGTCACCACCCGCTTCCCCCGGGACTCCGCGGCGCGCTACGCGCAGGAGCCGGACTTCGCGGAGTGGGGCCATCGTCTGACCGTCTACGGGTTGGATCTTCGCCACACCCCCAGCGTGGAGGCGTTCTGCCGGGAGCTGCTCGCAACCCGCGAGCGCCTCGACTTCATCGTCAACAACGCGTGTCAGACGGTTCGCCGCCCGCCGGACTTCTACCGGCACATGATGGAGACCGAAACGGCGGCGCTGCACTCCCTGCCCCAGGAGGTGCGCGGGCTGCTGGGGGGCTACACCGCCGCTGCCGGGGCTCTGCTGGGCAACGGCGTCCCCGACCCGCGCGCCGGGCAGGCGGTGGGGCTGACATACGCGGCTCAGCTGTCTCAGGTGCCGCTTCTGCCGGACGAGCTGGCGGTGCCGCAGGAGCTGTTTCCGACGGGCCGGCTGGATCAGGACCTCCAGCAGGTGGACCTCCGGAACCGCAACTCGTGGCGGATGATGATGGCGGAGGTGCCTTCGGTGGAGCTCCTGGAGGTGCACCTGGTGAACGCCATCGCGCCCTTTGTGATCAACGCGCGCCTCAAGGAGCTGATGGAGCGCTCGCCGGGGCGCGACAAGCACATCGTCAACGTGTCCGCGGTGGAGGGGCAGTTCTACCGGCGCTTCAAGACCGCGCGGCATCCGCACACCAACATGGCCAAGGCGGCGCTCAACATGATGACGCGCACCTCGGCCACCGACTATTACGCGTCGGGCATCCATATGAACAGCGTGGACACCGGGTGGGTGACGGACGAGGACCCGGCGGAGCACGCCGCCCGCAAGGTCGCGGAGCACCGCTTCCACCCACCCCTGGACATCGTGGATGGCGCGGCCCGGATCGTCGATCCCATCATCTCCGGCTTCAACACCGGCGAGCACGTCTGGGGAAGCTTTCTCAAGGACTACCGGCCGACCGACTGGTAGCGTCTCGGCGGACGCTGGCTACGGGATCCAGTGGGAGTAGCCGGGCGTCAGGTAGCGTACCCCTGCGGGGGTGCGGGTGACGAGCGCGTAGGAGATCACCCGGCGCTCGAGGGGGTAGTGCCGCGCGAGGTGCGCCCGGAGGTCCACCGTGATGACTCTTCCCGCGACGCGGGCGTTTTCGCCGAGCGGATGCAGATTGTAGAGGGTCCCCTCGCGATCGGCGGAGATGGCCAGCATCCCGAGCTCGCCCTCTGGCAGGGTGCGGCTCAGGTGGAAGCGCAGGGTGTCGCCGGACGATCCGTCGGCCCCGATGAGCGCCGCGGCAGGGCGGTAGTGGGAGCCGCCCCGCACGTACGCCTGGTAGAACGAGAGCGGGACGTCGTTCGCGAGGAGCATGCGAGGCACCAGCGGCGAGGTGCCGTCCCAGTATCCGGGGTTGACGGTGTGCAGGTACCGGTACCGCTCCCCGGCCGCCTCCACGATCTCGTCGCTGTAGTGTCCGAACGGAAATGCGAAGTCGTGGATCGGGTGGCCCCGCGGGAGCCGCGCCCGGAGAAGGTCGCCGGAGCGCACGATGGAGGCGGCGGTCTCGCTCCCCGAGGTGACGAGGCTGCGGTGCCGGTATCCGTGCACGGCGATACGATGCCCCGCCCGCGCCAGGCGCCGCAGATCCCCGGCGGACAGGTGCCGCTTGTCGTTGTCGGCGACGCGCGCGGGAATGACGAAGAAGATCCCGCGGAAGCCGTACCGCTCCAGGATCTCCGCGGCGCGCAGGTGCTCGCGGAGGCCGTCGTCGAAGGTGAGGATCACCGATCGGGACGGGTCAGCCTCGCCGCGCCCGATCTCGTCGGGGAAGGCGCTGCGGAGATCGTGGTCCGCAAGGAAGCGCAGCATCTGCTCGAACCTCGCGTACGACTCGGTGAGACTTCCACGGCCCTCCGGCTCCGCCGCGAAACCGTGGTAGGCGAGGACTGGAACCTGGGCGCCGGCCGGCAATGCCCCCGCGAGCAGGAGCACGAGGAGCACCGCGAGCCGCCGGCGCTGCGTGGACGAGGGAGGAGGGCGGTGCCGTTTGTTCATCGGAGGCTCCTTTGGAGAAGAAGCTGCCCGGCTCTTTCAGGACGGGATTGCCGGGAAGAAAGCCCGGACAGTGCCCCGGGTCAAGCAACGTCGGGGGCAGGCACGACGCGCCGGACTTGGCGGCACGCGGGTGCCCGGCGTATCCTCCCCCTTTCCGCAGCTCGGGCTGTATCTGTCGCCCTCCGCGTTTCGCCGTACCCCCGCCATGATCCGCCTGTCCCTGTCTGTCCTGGCCACCCTCGCGCTCCTTCCGTGCGCGCTCGGCGCGTAGGCCACGCTGGTCCCCAGCGATCGCGCCCCGTACCGCCAGCGTTTCGATCTGCAGGCGGAGGACGCCCAGTTTCTGCTACTTCCGCAGTCGGCGGTGGCGTTCGGGGACGGACCCTTTCACTTTCGTTTCGAGCATCCCGTGCTGCAGGAGCTGCTCGCGACGCCCCCGACCACCCCCTATCTGATCGCCCGCGAGGGTGGGCTGGCCCTGCAGGTGCTCCACCTGCGGACCCGTGCCGTCACCCCCGAGGTCTTCGGTCCGCCTGCTCCTGCGCCCCCACGGCAACTACGGTGGGGAGGTGCAGCTGCTCAACACCCGCGACTGGGGGCTGCGCAACCTCCGTGAACACGGGGATTCAGCCGGGGTTCTGGTGCTCGCGGCGGAGCTGCGCCCCCTTCGCGCCGAGGCGACGGAGGTACGCCTGGGGGTGGAGACGCGCGACGGCCGCCTCGCCGAGGTCGTCTTTCCGGGAGTCTCCGTCCGCCCGGCGACGCCACGGCGAGTCCGGGTCTCCGGCGGCCCGGTGTATCTGGACGCCTCGGGGCGCGGCTCGGCGCGGATCCAGCTGCGCGACATCGATACTGGAGGGGCGGCGGCCCCCGAGATCGTGACCGAGGCGACCGGGGAGCTTTCCGTTCTGGAGCAGCGGTGGGACCGGGGCGCCGCGACGCTCGACGCCCACGTGGAGTTTGTCGCGCGTGCACCCCGACAGCCAGGGACGCGCGAGGTGCGCGACCTCCAGGTGCGCTCCGGCGCGGGAATCTTCCGCGGGTTCGTGGAGGTGGTGGCGGCACCCGTCGTCGCCTCCGTCCGCACCGAGGGGTATTCGCGGGCGCTGCTCGCCATCGGCGGGGGAGTTTCGCTGCTGCGGGTGGGCGGTCAGAACCTGGATGCGCTGCGCCTCGACTGTGCCGTGCTCGGGGCGGCGGCGGAGTGCCGGACGGTGAGCGTCAGCCCCACCGAGCTGGTGGCGGAGATCGGGCTCCCGGGGCCGGTGCGGGAGGGGGAGCACCTGCTCCCACTGGTGGGCGATGCGCGACGCGGCACCCGTGACACCGCCCCGCTCGGCGTGATCCGGGTGCAGGTGGAGTACCCGGCGATCCCCCTCCCGCTCGCGTCCGCCTCGTTTCTCCGTGTGCGGTGCGGGGAGGCGCGCGGCTGTCGAACCGGTGGGGACGCGGTCCGAGTGAGCGCCGACGCGGCCCCGGGGCTCCGGCTGGTCTTCGACGAAGCGGAGATCCCGGCGGAGCACGGTTGGCAGAAGCTGGTGGTGACGGTGCGTCGGGGCGCCGCCGCCGGCGAGCTGCCGCTGCTGGACGCCAGCTCCGATCCCCGGCACGGAGACCTCTTCCTGGTACGGGTGGAGCACGCCGCTGAGCAGTACGCGCCGGAGCACCGCGCGGCGGTAGCTTCGGCGGACGCCCGGGTACACCGCATCTACGTGGACGGCGGCGCGGCCAAGCGTCTGACCGGGGACATCGCCGTGCAGCCCGTCCTGTTCGGCCTGGGAGGGGCCGACGACGGGTCCGCGGTGGACGTGCTGTACCCGAACGCCGGTTTCGGGGTGACCTGGCAGGGGCTGGACGAGCGGCTGGAGCCCCGCCTCTTCTCCACCAAGCTGCAGTTCCTGGTGACCAACCTGCAGGCAGTCAAGGGAGGCGGCAGGGCGGGCGGGCGGCCCGCACTCTTTCTGTCCGGCAACCTGCGCATTCCCGGGGCCGATCCCAACCGTCCGCTGACCCTCACTACCGGGGTGGCGCGGATGCTGGGGGAGGATGGAGGGTGGCGCATGCTGGCCGGGGCTGGGACGGACCTGGGGGTCGCGCGGATGATCTTCGGTCAGTAGCTCGACGCGGGAGCGGCGTCCACGCCGTTCACGAGCGGGATCACCTCCTCCGCGAAGCGCTCCATCTCCTCGTGCTGAGGGGAAAACTGGAGGAGGAGCAGATCCAGCCCGGCGCGCTCGAACTCCAGGATCCGCTCCGCCACCTGCTCCGGCGTCCCCGCCAGCCCCGCGCGGAGTCCCCGGTTGGAAACGGAGTAGTCCTGCAGGCTCACCTTCTGCTCCAGCTGCGTGTTGCCGATCCAGTCCTGGTAGTTGGCGAACCCCTTCGCGCTCTGCCGCACATCGGTGATCCGCTCGACCTCGCGGCGCGCCTCCTCTTCCGTCGGGCGGACCACCGCGTAGCCCGCGGCGCCGAAGCGCATGGGGGCGAGCTCCAGCCGTTCCCGCCGCTCCCGCATGTCGGCCACCTTCGGGGCGATGGTTTCCGGCGGGTCGCCGTGGGTGAGCCAGGCGTCGCACTTGGCGGAGATCAGCGCCTTCGCCGCCGGTGACTCCCCGCCCGCGTACAGGGTGGGCCAGGGCTTCTGCACCGGCTTCGGCTCCAGCACGGCGTCCTCCACCTGGTAGAAGCTCCCGGAATGGTCGAAGCGCGGGCGGCTCCACATCCCCTGGACCACGTCCAGCCACTCCGAGGTGCGGGCGTAGCGGTCGTCGTGCTCGTCGAACTGCACCCCGTACTTGCGCGCCTCCGTCGCCCACCAGGAGGAAACCACGTTGAGCGAAAGGCGGCCTCCGCTGATGCGGTCGATGTTCGCGGCCTGCTTGGCGAGCAGCGCCGGGGCGTGAAACGTCGGTCGAACCGCCGTCATGATCTCCAAGCGCTCGGTCACCGCGGCCAGGGCCGCCGCCGTACTCCAGGCGTCCAGCGATGGTTCGTCCTCGCCCTTGATGTCGTTCAGGTTCAGCTCGGCCACGAGGGTGAGGTCGAAGCCGATCTGCTCACTGCGCCTCGCCAGGCGGGACACGTACTCCCAGCTCGCCTCCATCCCCTCGTCGTCCACGTTCCGCAGCCACCCTCCGAAGACCGGAAGCCAGTATCCGAATCGCATCACGCCACCTCCAGCCGCGCCGGGAGGGCGGCCCGGGCTTCCCGCTCCAGGAAGTCGGCGAGCCGCGCGAAGGGATCGAAGCCGATCACGTTCGGCGCGTCGGCCACGAAGTTCGACAGCGCGTTGATGTCGTAGAAGTACAGCTGCCCGTCGCGCTCGTCG
>JALZKG010000214.1 GCA_030859365.1 Gemmatimonadota bacterium | reverse complement strand
GCTCGCGGGTGACGCCCAGGATGTCGCCGATCTCCTCCAGCGTGTGCTCGCGCCCGCCCTCCAGCCCGAAGTACAGCTTGAGCACCTTGGCGTCGCGCTCCTGCAGCGTTTCCAGCGCCACCCCGATCCGCTCGCTCAGCAGCCGCTCCTCCACCTCGTCCTCGGTAAGGATCGCCGCGTCGGCGATGAAGCGGTCCATCAGCTGCGAATCGTCCGTGTCGCCGATGGGAGCATCCAGCCGGATCTCCGCCGCGTTCAGCGTCTGCAGGCTTTCCACGATCTCGGCGCTGAGACCCGTCGCCTCCGAAAGCTCCTGCGGCGTGGGATCGCGCCCGATCTCCTGCTTCAGGCGCTCCCGCTCACGGAAGATCTTCGCCAGGTCCGAGGCGCGGTTCAGCGGCACCCGCACCGCGCGGCCCTGGTTTGCGAGCGCACTCAGGATGGCCTGGCGGATCCACCACACGGCGTAGGAGATGAACTTCACCCCTTGCTCCGGATCGAACTTGCGGGCCGCGGTGACCAGGCCGACGTTCCCCTCCTGGATCAGGTCAGAGAGCGAAACGCCGCGATTCTGGTACTTTTTCGCGACCGAGATCACGAAGCGGAGGTTGGCGCGCACCAGCTCCTGAACGGCGTCCTCGTCGCCCTTCTGCGCACGGCGGCCCAGCTCGATCTCTTCCTGCGGGGTCAGCAGCCCGTGCATGCTGACCTCCTTGAGGTACTGATCCAGGCTGGACTGGTCCTCCGCGGCCGCCCCGAATCCCTCGGCGGTGGGGGAGGACGCACGCGTCCGCCTGCGTGGTTTGCTCGTTGCCGTTGCCGTTGCCGGTTTCATCTCTTCTCTGCCTCGGTGAACGCTCCGTGCTGCTCCGGAGCGAAAAGCGTGTCGCTGCAAGACTTCGGCCGCCTCTGGCTCCCGCCGAAACGAAGCGCCCGGCGCTTGGGGCGGCCGGGCGTGGGTGCCGCGGGGATGCAAAGGGCGCACAAGGTAGTGCGGCTTCGCCCCCTCGTCAAACCGGGGCCGGAAAGCCGAGAACTCGCTCGCTGGCGCTCCCCCGTTGGCGCCGAATGGAAGAGCATGTACCGCTGCGCATCCCCCAGGTTCCACCCGTGGGTGCCGCGCCGCAACGAACGCTCAAAACGGGAAAAACACCGGGATCGCCCAGGTGGCGACCGCAACCAGGAGCAGGTTCAGCGGAGCGCCGACGCGGACGAAGTCGCTGAAGCGATAGCCGCCGGGTCCGTAGATAAAGGTGTTGGTCTGGTAGCCGATGGGGGTCATGAAGCTGTTGGACGCGGCGAACATCACCGCGACCACGAAAGGCATGGGTGAGACCCCCAGCCCGACGCCCGTCGCCACCGCGATGGGGGTGAGCACCACCGCGGCCGCGTTGTTGGAGATCATCTCCGTGAGCACCGAGGTCAGCAGATAGAAGGCGGCGAGCACGCCGAAGAGGCCCAGCGGCTCGGCGACGCGCACCAGCTGCGTCGCGACGAGCTGCGCGGTGCCGGTGTTCTGCATCGCGATCCCCAGCGGGATGATGGAGCCGAGCAGCACCAGCACCATCCAGTCGATGTCCCGGTACGCCTCGTCCGGGGTGAGACAGCGGGTCAGAAACATCGCGATGACGCCGAGGATGGCCGACACCAGAATGGGCGTCACCTCCAGCGCCGCGAGGAGCACCACGACCACCAGGATGGCGACGGCGCGGCCCAGCTTGCGCGTCCGCTTGGCGGGCAGCTCCAGCGCTCCCAGGAGCGCCAGCTCGCCGCCCTGGTGGAGCTGGCGCAGCTCCTCGTCCGAGCCCTGCACCAGCAGCACGTCGCCCGGGGTGAGGGCCACGTCGCGCAGCCGCTCCTGCAGCGGCTCGCCATGCCGCTGGATTCCGAGCACCGGAAGACGGTAGCGCCCTCGAAAATTGAGCCCGCGCAGGGTATGCCCGACCACCGGCGAGCGGGGGGGGACGATCAGCTCCGCGAGGCGCGTGGGGCGCTCCTGGTCGCCGCTTCCCTCTCCCGGCGCCCCGTCAACCGGGAGGTCCGGATTCACCCCCGCGATCCGCAGATGCCCGACCTCCTCGATGTGGGCGATGTCGGAGCTCTTTCCCCGCACCAGCAGCAGATCCCCCACGCGGACCACGGTCCCACCCCGCGGCCGCGGAAGCCGCACCCCTTCACGCTCGATCGCCACCACCTGCAGCCCGTGCTCTTCTCCGAAGCGCGACTCCCGCAGACTGCGCCCCGCCACCGGCGACTGCCGTTCCACCACCAGGGCGGTGAGATAGTCGCGCAGCTCGTAGCTGGCGAGGAGGTCGCCGCCGCCGGCGTCGCGCACCGGGGTGAGCCAGCGCCCCACGGTGAGCAGGTAGGCGACGCCGAAGGCCGTGAGCACCAGCGCGGGGGGGGTGATGTCGAAAAGCCGGATACGCTCCAGCCCCAGCTCCAGCACCAGACCCGCCACCAGCAGGTTGGTGCTGGTGCCGATCAGGGTCAGAGTCCCTCCCATCTGGCTCGCGAAGGAGATCGGCATGAAGAGGCGCGACGGCCTCACCCCCATGGTGCGTGTGAGCCCCAGCACCATGGGGATCATCACGACCACCACGGGGGTGTTGTTCACAAAGGCGCTCAGGGGGATGACGAGCGCGATCGTCACGACCAGCAGGCGCAGCTCGCTTTGCCCGGCGAGCCGCGCCACCCAGCGGCCCATCAGGTCGATGGCGCCGGTCCGCACCAGCCCGGCGGAAAGGATGAACATAGCCGCCACCGTGATCGTCGCCTCGTTGGCGAAGCCGCTGATCCCTTCCCGAGGCGTCACCAGCCCCAGGACCATCAGCGTGGCCATCACGATCAGCCCCACCACGTCCGCGCGGAGGCGGTTCCACAGGAAAAGTGCGAGCGTTCCCGCGGAGACCGCCAGCGTGAGCAGGATCTCGGGAGTCATGGCTCCCGTTTGCGACGGCTGCCGCGCGGGCGGGCGCGGCGCGGCAGCATCCTGCGGGTACGCCGCCACCAGCGCCGCCCGAACCAGCGGCTCCACGGCGAGGGGATCTCCGCCCAGTTCAGCATCTGCTCCGAGGGCGCGCGCGAGGCGAGCAGCCCCAGTCCGAGCACCACGCACGCCATGACCCCCAGGACGAGCGGACCGGGGACGAAGCCCATCGCCGCCCGGCCGACGAACTCCGCTGGCGAGGTGGCGGGGAGCGGATGCATCTCCAGCTTGAGCAACCACGTGAGGATCGCCACCGCGAAGATGTACCCGTAGTTGCGGCGGATGCGGTATCCGACCGCGTCCGCCAGCGACAGG
>JALZKG010000212.1 GCA_030859365.1 Gemmatimonadota bacterium | reverse complement strand
TCCGGGCTCTGGCGGACGCGGGGGATCGGGCCGGCGCACTTCAACACGCCCGTACGCACGCCGTGCTGTTGCGGGAAGAGCTGGGAATCGAGCCGTCCACCGAGTTGCAGGTCCTGGAGGAGCAGCTCCGCAGCGACGTGGGACGTATCGCGGAGCCGGCGCCGATGGTTCCGATCGGCACCGGTGCCTCGCTGGGGAACGAGCTTCCTGCCAACGAGCCTCCTGCCGCAAAGGCGCCGGAGAGCCGACCCGGCGCCAGCGTCTCCGTGCTGGTCGGTGGGTTGCTGCTTGCCAGCCTCGCGGGGGTGGCGATTCTGGTGAGCAAAGGTCCCTTCGATGCTCCTTCCGGGACGGCGGAAGCTCCGCCGGCGGCGATCTCTCGCACCCCGGATCCCGCAGCCCACGCCCTGTACCTTCGCGGTCGGATCGCGTGGAACCGCCGCTCGCGAGAAGGACTGGAACAGGCGGTCGTGCTGTTCCGGCAGGCGGCGGAGCGGGATCCGACCTATGCCGAGGCGTACGCCGGCATGGCTGACGCATATGTGATTCTCGGGTACCTGGGGTACATTCCGGGCGACGCGGCCTTCCCGAAGGGCAAGGCAGCCGCGCTGCAGGCGCTCGCGCTCAACCCGTCGATGGGTGAGGCGTACGCCGCTCTCGGAGTCGCGCTGCAGTGGGAGAAGCGCCGGGCGGAAGCAGATCAGGCGTTCATTCGTGCCCTGGAGTATGCACCAGAATACGCGACGGGCCACCAGTGGTATGCCCTGCTGCTGACGATCCTGGGTCGCCGGGATGAAGCCGTGGTGCACGGACGCCGCGCGGCCGAGCTGAACCCGCTATCGATCCAGATCCACAACACCTACGGGATCATGCTCCTCAACGCGGACTCACTGGACTCCGCGTTGCGCGTGTACGAGCGGATGGTCACGAACGAGCCGGACACCGCCTGGGTGCGGCAGAACCCGTGGGTGCTGTCGAACTTCGGCAAAGTTGCCATGGTCGCGGGGCGGCACGAAGAGGGGGTGCACCTCATCGAACGGGCGGCGCACGCCGTGCCGCGCCATCCGCGGCCGCTGTACGAGCTTGCCGTGGCCCACGTCATGGTTGGGGACCGGATACGCGCCCGCGCGGCGTTCCAGCAAGCCGATTCGGGACATCCGCACTATCCCGTCTACCGCGCGCTGCTGCATGCGCAGTTCGGCGAACTCGATGCCGCCTTCGAATGGTTCGACCGCGTCCAGGAGTGGGGTCCCGTCACCGTCCTCACGCTCACCGGAGATCGAAACCTGGGCACCCTGCACTCTGATCCCCGCTACGCCGTGCTGCGGCGCCGGATCGGCTTGCCGGCGCCGCGCTGAGCTGACCACCGCTCCGCTCCGACCCGCGGTTCGCGCGAATACTGGAGCGGCTTGGCTGAGGCGCCTACCGGGACTCCCGGAAGGCCGTCCGGGCGCACGATCCTCGCGCCCTCCTCGCACTTCGGCCTGTGCGAGGGCGTACTCCCGGTGGCCATGGAGGTGCTGGAGCGGGCGGCGCTGGCGATGCTCGGGAGCCGCGGGTGTAGCTTACTTGCCGCCGAACAGCCCGCCGAGCCCCCCGGGGAGTCCGCCGCCGGACTCTTTCGCTCCGGCGGGGCTTCCATCGACGCCGATCAGCTTGTCGAGTTGCCCGGCGAGCGGGGCGGGGAGGCGCCCCTTGAGGTGCCCGACCACGGCTTCCACCGCCTGGCGGGCCTGGGCCTCCGAGATGCCGGTGCGCTGTACGATCTGCTGTATGAGTTGGTCCATGGTAACGATGCTCTTCGGTCAGGGATAGCTGAATGCCACTGCGGGTGTGGATCGCCCGGCCGCGTTTTTAAGGGCCGGGCACACCTCGAACAGCGAGAGGCGTGCCTTCACAACCCGGCTGGGTATGAGCTCCGACCAACATAGTGAAACGGCCGTCCAGGAGCGGATCGCCCACGCCCCGGAAGATGAGCGTCGCCGCCGGCGCGTTTTCCTGTGGGCGCTGCTGTCGTTTCTCGGCAGCCTGTTGGCAGGTCTTGTTCTGTGCGCGTGGGGCCTGCACAGCTCCCACCCGGTGATGGGCCCCGCCCTTTTCGAAGCCGGTGTGCTGCTGACCAACGCGGGGGTATTGATCATCCTGCTGGTCACCCTATCATAAGCTCCGCGAGTGAGATCCCCCGCGGCTCCTCCGGTCAGAAGCCGGGGAGGTGGGGCCTCGCTGCGCGGCGCGGTGCTTCCCAGCTTCGCGGGCGACGCGCTGAGCGTGGCGGCGTTCGGGCTGGGGCTCCAGATCCAGTAGCCGGAAGCGCTGCCACGACAACCGGCCGGGCGGAGGGATCATCCCCCCGCCCGGCCGCGGAACGGATCTTCAGCCGTCCTGGCCGTCCCCTTTGGCGCCCCGCCCGGTCCGCTGCTGCAGCTCGTCGATCCGCTTCGACGCGTCCGCTTTGCTGACCGCCTCGTCAAAGGGCTCGCCGGCCTCTTCGGAAAGCGTCTTCAGGTAGGAGCGCTGCGCTCCGGTCATCTTCTCGTCCCCGGTGGTCCACTCGTCCGGGTCCTTGATGGTGTTGCTCTGATCGGCCTGTTCCTGCGTCTTCTTGTCGGTCATGGGATGCTCCTTCCCGGGTTGTTCTCCGCTGCCTCTGCGATGGCGGAGGATTGGAGGGAGAGAGCACGATTCGTACCAAACAAACGCCGAAGACACGGTCCGGTTTCCCCTGCAGACCCGATGCGACGACCAGCGCTCCGACGGGTGGAGCGCGTAAGCCGCTCGCGGGTGGCGTCGAGAAACGCCACCCGCTTCCAAGCGGAGGTAGATCGCCACTTCAGGCGAGCGGTGGCCCCACGAGTTCGATCCCGTACGCGCGTGCTGTGGCGGCGAGCGGTTCGACCGCCTCGGGCGGGGGCGGACCGGCGGGCACAGGTAGTTCCGCGCGCTCCGCCGCACGGCTCATCGCGCGCACGTGCGTCCGTCGTGGAAGCCAAGAGTCAGTGTCCCGCGTGCGCAGTCTGCGGCCTGTGGTGCTCGCAGGTGGCCCTGGGGTTGAACGGGGCGAAGGTACCGTTCGGGTTCTTCTTGTACAGCCAGAAGTGCAGCTCATAGTGGGGCTCGAAGCCGTGCGCCTCGTCCGGCTCGGTGGCCGGATCGTCAATCATGGAGATGTAGGGATGACCCTGGTAGGACGGCGGCACCGTGTTGCCCGCCTCCTTCCACGCCTTCTGGAAGACCAGGCTCTCCACCGCCACCAGCTTCATGGAGCCGTTCTTCTGAGGCTCGTAGACCAGCACCCCCGGGGTGGTGAAGTCGGTGTGGGTGCCGGTCCCGTCCACGCGCGGGTTGGGAGGACCCGTGATCCCCAGCAGATCGGGGCGGAAGTAGTGGATCCCCATCGCTCCCATCTCTCGCGGCTGGCCTTCCATCTCGGCGGTCACGCACATGTTCGTTGGATCCGGGATGTAGCCTTCGGCGAGTGCCACCCGCACATCACGGAATCGCTGTGTCGCACGACGTACGGCAGCGAGCGTGGGCTGAGAAGGAGCAGCCGACGCGCCCCCGCGCGGCGGCGCCTGCGAGGCGGCAGGCGAAGCGGGAGCAGAGCAGGCCAGGGCAACGAGGACCAGCGTCAGGCGCTTCATACGAGCCTCCGGGAAAACGGTCGGAAGGAGCGGCGGGAAAGACGGTCGTCCAGCATCCCGCGTGCCTCCCGGCGCCGTTTCATGGCCCCGTTGCTAAGTGCTTTTCCATCAGCTATTTGTTCAGCTTCGGGTCCGAAGCTGACGATGCTACGGTGGCGTCTACGTGCCTCGAAGCGGGGCACGCATGTCCCAGATGGTGCGGCTGACCCCGCCGAAGCGGCTACCGCTCCTCGCAACGCCGCACCAGTTCGCACAGACGTGCCTGGTACTCCGCGTCACGGGTGGCGTCCCGCTCCTGGCCGGCGGAGATCCCCCTCGAAACCCGCCAGCGGTGAAAGGCGAGTTCGCTCGCGGCCTGGTGAAGCTCGCGCCGCTCCAGCCAGCGCTCCGAACCGTGCGAAAGGAGAGCCCGCCACGACTTCCGCAGTCGTGCGCGGATGGTGCACAGGGCGCGAAGCTCGTCCTCCGGAAGCTCGCCGCTCGCTACCAGCGGTGCCAGAAAGCGGTGGATGATCTCGCTCTCGCGCAGCAGGGAGCGGCGCACGGTGATCAGCACCGCGGCGAAGGCGGGGGCCATCACCCCCAGGTAGACTACGCCGAACCAGAGGTCGAAGCGGGCGGAAAGGTTCCACAGCGCGTGCAGCGCCACCGCTGCCGCAAGCCCTCCAATTACCGCGAGCGGGCGGATCTCCCGGCGCGTCGTTTCCCGTGCGACGCCGAGCCCGATCCCGATCATAGCGGTGAAGAGCGGGTGGGCGAAGGGGGCGATCACCCCCCGCAGCACGAAGGTCGAGGTCGTGCTCCCGTCCGCCAGCGCGAGGCCGTAGATCAGGACGTTCTCGGTCATCGCGAAGCCGAGCCCCACCATCAGCGCGTACACGACGCCGTCGGTGACGTTGTCGAACTCGTCCGGCTGCTGCACGAAGAGGAGCAGCAGGACGAACCCCTTGCCGATCTCCTCGGTGAGCGGCGCGGCGACGATCGCTCCCGCCAGCTCCGAGCCGGTGAGAAGCTCGGCCAGCGTGTTGAGGAGGAGCGACACCGGAAACGCCACTACCGCTCCCCAGGCGAACGCCCTGACCAGCAGGTGCGCCGGCTCCGCCTCGAAGCGGTCCAGCCAGAGGGCGAAGCCGACGTAGACGGGGACGGGGAGCACCGCGAGCGCGAAGCCGGCGAGCAGCCCCATCGCCCCCGCCTCCGCCGCGATCAGCACCAGCGACAGCATGGCGAGGACACCCGCCACGCCGAGCGTCGCACGAAAGCGCGGGTGGTCCGGGGAGTGGCGGAGGGGGGACAGGGTAGGATCCCAGTGTGGTGGCTACCGAGCTGCGAGCGCGACCTCCGCGTCACGCCGGAAGTCTGGCCCGAGGGGGAAGGGGAGGCGCGCGGCCTCGTCC
>JALZKG010000207.1 GCA_030859365.1 Gemmatimonadota bacterium | reverse complement strand
CTTGCGCAGCGGCAGGTTCTCCTCCGAGGGGGAGCTGACCACGCTCAGGTGCCGGGCGACGGCCTCACCCGGACCGGCGCTCTCGGGCTCCGGCGGGTAGAAGGCCGCCCCGGCCAGGATCTCGCCGGTGCTGTTCGACCAGAGCTGGGCGAAGGCCGCCTGCAGGCTCCGGGCGAGGGCGCCCGTGACCCGCACCATGTCGTCGCGCCAGAAGTCGGGAGTCTGCGCGTCGCCGAGCCACTTGTCGCCCACCAGCGCACCGCCGGTAAACCCGACCTCGCCGTCCACCACGATGGCGCGGCGGTGGTTGCGGCGGTGAAAGCGGTCGATGGACCAGATCCGGAGCGGGCGGAAGAAGACCACCTGCCCCCCTGCGGCTCGCAGCTCATCGATCCGCTCCTCCGGAGCGTTCTGGGCCCCAAAACCGTCCAGCATCACGCGGACCTGCACCCCCGCTCGGGCGCGCTGGACCAGCACGTCGAAGACGGTGTCGCTCACCACCCCCGGCTCCCAGATGTAGACCATGAAGTTGATGGAGCGCTGCGCGCCTCCCAGGCTCTGCAGCAGCGACGGAAAGAACTCCACTCCGTTGGAGAGCAGCTCCACACGCCCGCCCTCGCGCACCGGGGCGGAGACCGCGCCGGACAGGGCGAGCAGGAACTCGTCGGAGCCAGCGGCGGCGGGAGCGGTGATCGCCACGGCGGCAGGGCGCCGCCCCATCCCGGCGAAGAGGAACGCGAGGACGGCGAGCGTCGCGAGGACCCCGATCGCGAAGAAGAGGATCCCCCACCAGGGGTAGCGGCGCAGCGCGTTCCGGAAGCCCATCAGTACTGCTCCTCGAAGAGCTGACAGGCTCGTTCGACCACGCGTGCCCCCCAGCCCCGCTTGCGCCACTCTTCCAACCGGATCTCCCGCGACTGCTCCAGGTCTTTCATAAACCTGGCCTCCAGCTCGCGTCCGAACTCCTCGTCCAGGATGCCGAGCACGTTCTCCTGGTTCAGCTCCTTGGAGCGCACGTCCATGTTGGCCGATCCCACCACCACCCACTTCCCGTCGATCACCACGCTCTTGGCGTGCATCATGGTCGGTTGGTACTCGTAGATGCGCACGCCGGCTCCGAGAAGTTCCTCGTAGTAGTAATGGCTAGCGCGGCGGATCGGCCTGGCGTCGGTGTGCTCGTTGGGAAGGAGGATGCGGACGTCCACCCCCGAGATCGCTTGCTTCCTGACCACGTCCCGCATGCTGGCGTCCGGTACGAAGTACGGGGTGGTGATGTACAGGCGCTCCCGTGCCGAGCAAAAGGAGAGCCAGTACACCTTGCGCAGCGGGTGGTCCTCGGCCGAAGGGGAGCTGGCCACGTGGACGTGCCGCGACACCGTCTCCCCCTCGTCCACCTCTGGGAAATCGAGTGGGTACACGGTGGGGCCGAGGAGCACCTCCCCGGTGACCGCCCCCCACAGCTGGGTGAAGGCCGACTGCAGGTTGCTCGCGATGCACCCGGTCACCCGGTACATGTCGTCGCGCCAGTGATCGGGGTCCTGCGCGTCGCCGAGCCACTTGTCGCCCACCGCCGCCCCGCCGGTGAAGCCGACGCGACCGTCCATCACGATGGCGCGGCGGTGATTGCGCTTGTGGAAGCGGGTGATCTTGCCGAAACGAAACAGGCGGAACCACGCCACCTTTCCACCCGCCTCCTCCAGCATCTCGATCCCCTCCCGCGGGGTGCGCATCCCTCCGATCCCGTCGAGCAGCAGGCGCACCTGGACCCCGGCCCGCGCCCGTGCGGTCAGCGCGCCGAAGATCCGATCGCTCATCTCCCCGGGCTCCCAGATGTACGCCGTCCAGTGGATGGTGTGCTCGGCCTCGCGGATCGCCTCAAGCCACGCGGGTAGAAAGGCGTCGCCGTTGTGAAGCGCGGTCACCCGCCCCCCCTCCTGCAGCGGTGCGTTGACCGAACCCGCCAACCCCTCCAGGAAGTGGGGGGAATCCACGGGGAATACGTCGGAACTCTCGATGTCGCCCGGCCGGCGGCCGACGGAGGTGAACAGCACCACGACGGCGCCGGCCAAGGCGATGATTCCGATCACCGTGAGGGTGACCACCCACCACGGACCCGCGAAAAGGGAACTCATGGGACCGGCGTCGAGGGGAAGGTGGAGGCACCGCCAAGAACGGCGCGCGCGAGGAGGGGGTGGTGGTCGGAGCCGAAGACGCGCTCTCCCGCGTCCCGCGGGTTCTCGTCGAGCCGCGTCACCTCGACCGAGCGGATCCTGCCGCGGCCCGAGTGGAAGACTACGTGGTCCAGCCGCAAGCGCACCGACCCATGAAAGGTGTGGCTCCACCGCCCGACGTGCACCGCCGCGTTGAAGCCGGTGCGCAGCAGGCCGAGCAGCGCGGGGTCGCGGCTGCCCAGCGGGGTGTTCAGGTCGGCCCCGAGC
>JALZKG010000190.1 GCA_030859365.1 Gemmatimonadota bacterium | reverse complement strand
CGACGAGGGGCATCAGCGCCGCCGTCGCGCCACCGCCCCGTTCCGAACCCACCCCGCGGAAGCCATAGGCGTGGCCGCCCAGGTCGGCGCCCACGGCGACGCGGGCTCCGGAGGTGGCGATCCGCCGTCCGAGACCCGCCGCGCCCCAGGCCGGGCTCGACGAATCGAGGGGCGCACCCGCTAAAAGGTAGCCCCAGCCGGTGCTCTCGAAGCGGAGCCCCAGGATGACGCTGTTGCTCCCGACGCTCGCGGAAACAGGGGTGTGCACCGTCCGCCCCGCGGCCACGTCGAGCGTCCAGCCCTGTGCGTGAAGGGCGCCCGGAAAGAACAGGGCGCAGAGGAGGAGGAGCGCCGCGGCTAGGCGCGGTCCTCGGGAGAGGGCAGAAATAGGCGGCTGTTGGTGCCGCCAAAGCCGTCCGCCACGCGGGGAGCATGCGGATCCGTCACCCATCGCTTTCCATCCACCACAAAGGTGTAGTCGTGGACCCCGGGCTGGAGCGGCACCAGAACGGACCACACGCCGGGGGAAGTTTCGCGCAGTTCGACACGGGGCTGCCAGTCGGTGAAATTGCCCGCGAGCGCGACGCGCCGCGCATTTTGCGAGTCGAGACGGAACTGTACGTACAGCGGCGGCGCGGCGGATTCAGCCGCGATCCGGGCGACGGGAGCGGGCCCGCCACCCGGGAGCGGCAGCCCGACGAGGGCGATCGCCAGCACCGCGAAGCCGCCGGCGAGCGCGTAAGCGGGGCGCAAATGGAGCGTCAGCGTGCGCGGCCTCCACACCGCGTCCGCGATGCTCCGGAGCGCCGTGGCAATCCGCTGGGGGAGAGCTGGGGCGCGTCGCACCTCTGGCAGGCTGTTCATCACCCGCGCGACCAGGTCCGGAGCGGGGGCCGCCCGCAGAATCGCCGCGGTGTCGCGCAGGGTCGCCTCAAGCGCGTCGAGCCGCACCCGCTCGTCCGGCGACAGGGCCTCGCGGGGGATCTCGCCGTCCAGGCAGGCGTGAACGCGATCGTGGAGATTCATGGCACCGGAAGCTGAGATCAAGGAAAGTTGCGTGCCACGCGAGCAACCTCGTGGGCCCGCCCTCGGGGGGATACCGCGCCCCCCTCCGATGCGGAAACATCTTCCGCTCGCGAACGTTTTGCGGTGTGCGCGGCATCCTTCTGAAGGGAGGACGATCGGCGGGGCGGCGGCGTCACAACGGCCGTCGCTCCCGCCCCCCGGCGCTCAGCTCGTGGAGCATCTCCCTCCGCGTGCGGTCGATCAGTGTCCGCACCCGCTCGCGGAGCGCCGCCACGTCGCGGGGGCCGAGCCCCTCGGTGGGGATCGGCTCCAGTACCCGCACCTCCGCTGTCGCGCGGCCGAACACGGGCGAACCCTTGGGGAGCGCCCCGCGCGTTCCCGCCACCGCCAGCGGGAGGATCGGCACCCCCATCTCCACCGCCAGGCGGAACGCGCCGTCCTTGAAGGGGAGCAAGTCCGAGGTGCGGGAGCGGGTCCCCTCCGGAAAGATCATCACCGAAACTCCCTTCCGTAGCCGGTCCCGGCACTGCTCGATGGCCTGCATCCGGCTCGACTGCTCCCCCCGCCGCACCTCGATGTCGCCCGCCAGCCGCATCATCCACCCGTGGAAGGGGACGCGGAAGACCGCTTCCTTGGAAAGCCACTTCATCTCCCATGGGAGGTGCGAGATCAGAAAGATGTCGGCGTTGGACTCGTGGTTGGAGACCACCACGTAGGGGCGCCGCGGATCCGTGATCCGCACCCCGGAGGTCCGGAAGCGCCACGACGGGATCAGCCAGGTGGCCGCCACCGCGCAGCGGCGGAACCAGCGCCCCACGGTGTAGCGGCCGGGGTCGCGCGGGGCGGTGAAGAGCCAGACGAGGGTGAGCCAGGGAAGCCAGAGCACCACCAGCAGGGCGATGGCGAGCCAGCTGAGGAGGGAAAGGAGAAGTCGCATGCGCCCAAAGATACCGCCGGGGCCGTCCGGCGCTACCCGGCGGCCTCCAGCCGGTCCAGCGCCAGGTCCAGCGTGGCGACGAGCAGCCCCACCG
>JALZKG010000187.1 GCA_030859365.1 Gemmatimonadota bacterium | reverse complement strand
CCCGGGGTGAGCCACAAAGGTCCCGAGGCGCTGCGAGCGGAGCTGCTGGAACGTATTCGCGCCGGGACCCCCCTGGCGGACGAGGAGTTCGACCGGCTGGCCCGAGCGGTCTTTGCGCACCAGTACGCGTGCAACGAGCCGTACCGGCGCTTCTGCGAGCGGCAGGGGGAGTCTCCCGAGACAATCCCGCACTGGAGCGCGATTCCCGCGGTTCCTACCGATGCGTTCAAGGCAGCGCCGCTGGTGTGCGGCGGCCCCTCGGAGCGCCACACCGTCTTCCGGACCAGCGGCACCACGCAGGGGAGCGCCCGCCGGGGCGAGCACCACTTCCCGGACCTCACCCTCTACGACGCGGCGCTCCGCGGCGGCTTCGCCGCGCACCTGCTCCCCGACGGCGCCCGCCCGCTCCTCCTGGCGTTGATCGCCCCCGCCCATACCCAGCCCGACAGCTCCCTTTCCCACATGACCAGCGCGGTACTGGAGGAGTTCGGCGCCCCCGGCAGCCGCGGCTTCGTGGCGGCGGAGGGGATGGATACCGCCGCCCTGGAAAGGGCGCTCCGGGCGGCCGAGGCGAGCGGAACACCGGTCTGCCTCCTGGGAACCAGCTTCGCCTTCGTCCACTGGCTGGACGACCTGCGGGCGAGCGGCCGCCGCTTCCGCCTTCCCCCCGGCTCGCGGATCATGGACACGGGGGGCTTCAAGGGACGCTCCCGGGAGGTAGGGCGTGAGGAGCTTTACGCGGGGTGGAAGGAGCAGCTCGGCGTCGGTGCCGCCTGGTGCGTCAACGAGTACGGGATGACGGAGATGAGCTCGCAGTTCTACGACGCGATGGCCGGCCGGGGCGCCACCGCTGGCGAGCCGCGCTCCTACCTCGCGGCGCCCTGGGTGCGGAGCCGCGCCGTGGATCCCGAAACGCTACGCTCCCTCGCCGCTGGAGAAGTGGGTGTCATGCGTCACTGGGACCTGGCGAACCTGCACTCGGTGGCCGCGATCCAGACCGCGGATCTGGGAGTTTCTTCGGGAGATGGATTCCGTCTGCTCGGGCGGGCCAGCGGCGCCGAGGCGCGAGGGTGCTCGCTGGCGATGGAGGAATTGCTGGCGGCGCTGGGGGAGAGCCTGAAGGGGAAGCGGGTGAGGCTCGGCCCCGGGTAGCAGATGCACGGGAAGATCGATCGCGCGTGCTTCACGCGCGCCGACAGCTTTTCAGGAACGCTTCTTACCGACTCCACGTACCAGTGGTGACGAGATCGAGCGAGTCGGCCGAAAACACCGGCGCGAGCGCCCGGATGCACGACCAGAGTGCGTGTCGAGCAGGATCCACATTGCTCCCAGACAGCCAACTCGTCTTCCGGCAACGGTTCGAAGAACGCATCCGTAAGTCGCCCCGTGGCGAGGCTCGGCCTACGCTCCTGATGTCCTTCGAGCGGCACCAGCTTGGCGTATGGCTTTCCCACGTTGACGAGAATGATCTCCTCGCCGGCATGCGCCCCTATCCCGGAGACGCCAAAGATGAGTCTTCGCCTCGTGCACGTTGACGATGGTCACCATAGGATATCGGGACGGAAGCAGTAGAGTAACCTGAATGACCAAGGTGGGCGTACGCGTATCCGGATGTAAGGTGCCATCCCACGGATCCTCCCCGGCGGGAGGTCCGCCCGCCGCACGTTGCGCCCGCGCGCGCGCGCCTTCCGGAGCGGAATGTCAACTACTTCGATGCTGCGGCTCCGCCCTCCCTCCGATCCCGCTCCTCCCACCACCCCCGCGCCTCCCGCAGCGTCCACGCGATCCCCACGAGTGCGAAGAAGAAAAAGGCTCCAACCGCCGTCTGCAGCAGCAGCCGCTGGAAGATGTGCGGCTGGAGCAGGCTGAGCGCCGCGTGCACCACCCCGCCGCCCTTTTCAAAGGGCACCGGCGGGAAAACGCGCGCGAAGGCCTGGGCGTACTCGCCGCTGAAGGGCCAGCCGAGCATCACGTTGGTCTGCCCGCGGTCGTCCAGCAGGTCCACCAGGAGGTGCGAGCCGTACGACGAGGCCGCGAGCAGCGCCCAGCCCGGCCCGGCGAGTAGCCGCGCCACGAGCGCCACGATCAGGGTTGTGGTGACGCTGTGGGTGAAGGTGCCGTGGTACTCGAAGCCGACTTCCAGAGCCCGGCCGAGGACGATGTCCACGTCCGGGAGCACGGCGAGCACTCCCGCCACCGCCCAGGCCCGCCAGCGCGGGAGCGGATACGCGGCGCGGGTCAGCTCCGCCGCGCCGAAGCCGACGAGCAGGTGTGCGGGAGGAAACGCCACGTCAGCGGGCCAGGAGCGCGGCGCGCCTCACCGTGCGAGAGAAAGCCCGCTCGCGTCCGCGGAGCTGCGCGTGCGCCGCAGCTTCTGCGTCAGTCCGGCGATCAGCACCTGGGTGAAGATCAGCGCGGTACGGTGCGCTCTCTCTCCATTCTGATCCACGTACTCACCCAGGGTGCCCGGTGTGTAGCTGTGTGGAAAGCAGGATGCCGCCCACCCCTCCACCTCGCCATCGTCGAGCTGCTCGGTGAGGCGGACCACCAGCTCGTCGCCCTGCTCCTCCAGACGCAGCCCCCCTCCGAGATCGCGGCGCGCGAAGTCGTCGCGCACCGCCTCCGCGGCGGCGCGGCGCAGGATCAGTGAGGTCTGCACCTGGGCATCGGACGCGTCGGCGTCGGGTACCTCGGAGCGTACCACCAGGTCCGCGAGCTCCGCCTGAGGGACCACGAACTCCTTGCTGTCCAGCAGGTGCTGCGCGATGTTCTTGAGCACCTCCGCCTCGGTATAGCCGCGCGTGCCCACGTCGCGACGCAGCTTCCAGCGGAAAAGGAGCTCTGGCTCCGGGTGCAGGAACACCGCCAGATCGTAAGAAGCGCGCAGCTCCTCGGTCGGGAAGCCGAGCAGTCCGCGCGCGAGCACCACGTCCCGCGACTCGACGGTGCGCATGGGGCCGAAAGTGCCGTCCGCGTGGTTGTAGCTGTGGTTTCGTACCGGACGCCCCTGGCGGAGAATCTGCAGGTGCTCCCGCATCATGCCGAAGTTGTGCACCGAAGGGTGCAGCGCCGTGACTCCCCGCTCCGCCCGCTCCGTCCGGGTGAAGAGGTGGTAGTCGTCCAGCTCCAGCGAGGTCACCCGGTCGGGGCCGATCAGGGCGCGCACGCCATCGGCCACGGTGTTTTTGCCGCTCCCCGAGTCGCCGACGATGGCGAGCATGAAGGGAAGCGGGCGCGGAGAGTCCTCAGCCAGGGGATCGATCGTCATGGACTCCGGGATCGTGCCGAAGAAGAAGCGCAGCCGGAGGCCCGCACCTGCCGTGCTCCGGAAACGCCCCAAAGTAGCGTGCGGACGCGGAAAGCGGAAGCACCACCGCTATTTGCATTCCAGCCAGTTTTCGCCCGTCCCGGTTTCCACCCGCAGGGGGACGCGAAGCTCCGCCGCCTCCTCCATCCGTGCCCGCACCCGCGCCAGGGTTGCTTCTTCTTCTCCGCGGGGCACCTCGAAGAGAAGCTCGTCGTGCACCTGCAGCAGCATTCGCGCGCCTGCGCCCTCGGCGATGAGTTCGTCGTGGATGCGGATCATGGCGATCTTGATCAGATCCGCGGAGGAGCCCTGGATGGGGGCGTTGGTCGCGGCCCGCTCGCCGAAGGAGCGCACGTTGAAGTTCTTGGAGTGGATCTCCGGGATGTAGCGCCGCCGCCCGGTGATGGTCTCCACGTACCCCTGTTTGCGCGCGATCTCGATCTGTTCGTCGAGGTAGCGCCGCACCCCGGGGAAGCGCTCGAAGTAGGCGTCGATGAACGCCTTTCCCTCGGCGACGGGGATCCCCAGCCGCCCCGCCAGCGAATACGGACCGATCCCGTAGATCACCGCGAAGTTGACCGTCTTCGCCCGGTCTCGCATCTCCCGCGTCACCTCGCTCTTCGGCACCCCGAAGATCAGCGCCGCCGTCTGCCGGTGGATGTCCTCGCCCGCGCGGAACGCCTCCACGAAGGCCGGGTCCTCGGAGTAGTGCGCCAGGATGCGCAGCTCGATCTGCGAGTAATCCGCGGATACGAAGCGGAATCCCTCCGCCGGGATGAAGCCGCGCCGGATCTCCGCGCCCATCTCGGTGCGGATCGGGATGTTCTGCAGGTTGGGGTCGCTGGATGAAAGCCGGCCGGTGCTGGCGATCGTCTGGTTGAAGGAGGTGTGGATCCGCCCGGTTTCGGGGTGGACCAGCTTCGGCAGCGCATCGACGTAGGTGGACTGCAGCTTGTCGAGCTGGCGGAACTGCATGAGCAGCTCGGGGAGGCGGTGTCCCTGCGCGGCCAGCTCGGCGAGCACCTCCACATCGGTGGAGGGGCCGGTCTTGGTGCGCTTGATCACCGGCAGCCCCAGCCGCTCGAAGAGGATCTCGCGCAACTGCGGGTTGGATCCGATGTTGAACT
Organism: Gemmatimonadota bacterium; assembly: GCA_030859365.1. Taxonomy (GTDB): domain Bacteria; phylum Gemmatimonadota; class Gemmatimonadetes; order Longimicrobiales; family Longimicrobiaceae; genus JALZKG01. The sequence continues at coordinate 2,054 of JALZKG010000187.1, read as the reverse complement.
CGGTCCCCGCTGCCGCGTGGATCTCGCGAGTCACCGCCTCGCGATCGGCCTCCAGACGGGCCCCCAGCCCCGCGAACATCGCCTCGTCGATGCGGATGCCGTTCCACTCCATCTCGGCGAGCACCCGAACGAGCGGCATCTCCACCGTGCGGAACAGCTCGTCCAGCTTCAGCTCGGCCAGTTCGGGCGCGAACAGCTCGGCCAGCCGCAGGGTGAGGTCGGCGTCCTCGCAAGCGTAGTCTCGCGCGGTCTCCAGCGGCACCTCGGAGAAGGGGATCTGGCTCTTGCCCTTGCCGGCTACCTCGGTGTAGGTGACGGTGCGGTGGTCCAGGTGCTTCAGCGCCAGCGCGTCCAGCCCGTGCTCACGCCCGCCGGGGTCGAGCAGGTACGAGGCGATCATGGTGTCGAACTCCATCCCCCACAGCGCGATCCCGGCGCGGCGCAGAACCAGCAGGTCGTACTTCAGGTTCTGCCCCACCTTGGCGACCGCCGGGTCCTCCAGCATCCCGACCAGCGGCGCCATCTCCGGAGAGTCGAGCGGGGGAAGATTCTCCACCAGCGGTGCCTGCTCCTCCGTCTCCGGCTCCCCCATCAATTCTCCCTGGGGGGCGCTTCCTCGGGCCCGGTGCGCCAAGGGAAGATAGAACGCTTCGCCCGCCCGAAGGCTGAGCGAGATCCCGATCAGATCCGCGCGGGTCGGGTCGGTGCTGGTGGTCTCCGTGTCCGCCGCGACGCGCCCCGCCTCGCGGATCCGGGCGACGAGCTCTGCAACCTCCTGCGCGGTCCGCACCAGCCGGTAGTCGGTCTCGGTCTCCGCCTTCGGCGCGGCCGGGACGGCGTGCTCGCGGACCAGGGAGTGGAACTCCAGATCCAGAAAGATCTCCTTGAGGGCCTCGCGGTCCGGCTCCTCCATCTCCAGAGCCCGCAGGTCCAGATCCACCGCGAGATCGGTGCGGATGGTGACGAGCCGCTTGGACAGGAGCGCCTGCTCCGGGTGCGCCTCCAGCGCCTCGCGCGCCCGCTTCCCCCGGATCTCCCCCGCGTGCGCGAGGATCTCCTCCATCGATCCCCACTCCTCGATCAGGCCGACCGCCGTCTTGGGGCCGATCCCGGGGACGCCGGGGACGTTGTCGGAGCTGTCGCCGATCAGCCCCAGGTAGTCCGTGACGCGCTCCGGCGCGACCCCGAGCCGCTCGTGCGCGTTGCGGGCGTCCACCCACTCCTCCTCCACCGCGTTGGGGCCGCCACGACCAGGGTTCAGCAGGCACACCCCGTCGCCGATGAGCTGGTAGAAGTCCTTGTCCCCGGAGACGATCACCGTCTCCACTCCCGCAGCCACCGCCTTCACGGCCAGGGTGCCGATCACGTCGTCCGCCTCGAACCCGTCCAGCTCCAGCACCGGGATGCGAAACCCCTGAATGATCTCCCGCACCCGAGGGATGGAGGCCTCCAGCTCGGTCGGCATCTTTTCGCGCGTCGCCTTGTACGCCGGAAAGAGCTCGTGGCGTGCGCTGCTCCCGGCGTCGAAGACCACCCCCAGGTAGTCGGGCTGGTGCTGTTCGACCGTCTTGAGGAGGAACCGGGTGACGCCCCACGCCGCGGAAGTGTTCTCGCCGCGCGAGGAGATCAGGGGACGGCTGATCATGGCAAAGAACGCCCGGTAGATCAGCGCGTATCCGTCGATCAGAAAGAGGCGGGGACGGGTCTTCTCGGGCGCTTGCACGGGGAATGGGGCACGAGTGGGCGGTGCGGAGCCGGGTCAATGTAGAGCGACCGGAGATGGGGGGCAAAGCACGACGGCGCTTGCTCAGCGCCGGGGTGAGGGACAAATTGCCTTCTGCCCGTTGCCCCATGCGCGCGAGCCGTGCCGGTGCCACCGGGGCGAATCGACTCCCCATGTTCAGGAGTTCCCAGCATGCGTACAGAGGGTTTGCTTCGCCGCGGTGCCGCCGCCGCTTCGCTCCTGCTCGCGGCGTGCGCCGCGCCCGCCGTCGTGCCGTCCCCACCGCAGATGACCGCACCCGCGCCCGCGCCCGCCGAGAACGGGTATCGCC
>JALZKG010000185.1 GCA_030859365.1 Gemmatimonadota bacterium | reverse complement strand
CGGGCCGCCTTCGCCGCCGCGGGCGCGGCGCTCGTGGTGGCGCTGGGCGCGCTCGCGGCGGCCCTGCTGCTGTGACCATGATGCGAATGCGCCTGCTTGGGATGACGACGGGGATGATGCTCGGCGTAGCGGGGACTGTCGCGAGCACGGCGGCGCAGTCGCCGATCCCAGTCTCCATGAACGCAGGCATCAGCGCTACGTTTCCACGCGGCGCGCTGGGAGAACGGTGGGGGATGGGACTCAGTTTCGGGGCACGCGCGGCCGTGCAGCTCGTGCCGCGCTACACCGTGTACGCCGGCTACAGCCACACGTTCTTCGACCTGGACCCATACGACGATCTCACCGCGGTGGACACCGGTTTCTCAGCTGGCGTAGCACGTGTATTCCCGCTGGCCGGAGTGGCATGGGAGCCCTGGCTCGCGACGGGCCTGCTCCTCCACGATCTGAAGATCGAAGGCACCGTTGATCCTCAACGCGACGGTCAGCTCGGCTATGAGGTAGGCGGCGGCGTGGGGGTTCCGCTGAGGCGTGGCTTCCGCGCGACGTATGGGGTGGGCTACCGGAGGTACCAGGCGCGCATCCAGAGGACGGAGCGCGAAACCGTCTCCTACATCTCCGTTGAAGCCGGTTTCGACCTGTCGTTCTAGCTCGCCTCGAACAGGGGCAGCAACGTCTGCCCCTGTTCGGCCCGCCGGCTGTGATCGGCTACCGGCGCGGATCCGTCACCGGGTCATCCGTCGGGATGGCGCTCGCCAGGTCCGGGTTTTCGAGCAGGTACTCACGCCCCATGTCGGAGAGCACGTATTTGGGCCGCTCCAGATCGTTCTCGGCCGCGTCGCTATCGTAAGTGTTTTCCTCGATCCACCCCGCTTCCGCGAGCTCGAGCGTCCGCTCGTAGCTGATCTCGGGCGGATTCGCCATGGTGTGGTTCACCCGGGCGGACAGGTTGCCACGTTCTTCCCCGATGCTGATCCAGGCGCCGATGCTCAGCAGCTCCAGGATGGCGCGCTCCGCCGTCGTGATCTCCCCTTTGTCTTTCATGCTGTGCCCTTCGCGTTGAATGTCGCCTCCGCTCCGTCCGGACCGCGTAGCCGGACAGGGAAGAGCAAAAAGGTAGCCAGCAGGCTGCCACCCGGCACCTAGCGGCCGACGTCCAGCCGCTCGTTGAAGGACCCGAAGTGGAAGCCGGGACTCGGCCCCCCGGAGATCACGTAGATGGAGCCGCCGATCGCGGCGGCGCCCAGGCCGTGCCGGGCCGTAGGCATGGGCGGGAGGCGATCCCAGCGTCCGCTTCGCGGGTCGAAGCGCTCCGCATCCTCAAAGGTCCGGCCGCCGTCATCACCGAACCGCTCCCCGCCGAAAGCGTACATCTCCCCGCCGTGCTCCAGCACGGCCACCCCGCTGCGGCCGGTAGGCACGGCCGGGCCGGTGCTCCACGAGTCGGTGGCGGGATCGTACACCTCGTGCGTGGCCATGGTGAAGTTGCGCCCCACCCGTCCGAGCACGGCGTGAATGCGCCCCCCGAGCGCCGCCGCACCCAGGTGGTTGCGGGGGGTAGGCATCGGCGCGAGCCGCGTCCAGCGGTCCGTAGCCGGATCGTACGCCTCGTGCACGTTCACCGAGCGGTCCTCGGCGATCTGCACCCCGGTGTGGTCGTGAACCGCGTCCGCCCCCGCGGCGTTCCCTCCCAGGACGTGGATCCGCCCGCCCAGCAGCGCCCATCCGGTGGCGCCGCGCGGCGTCGGCATCGGCGCGCCCTCGCTCCAGCGGCCGCTCGCCAGGTCGAAGATCCGCACGTTGCCCACCGGCTCGAACGAGGTTTCGCGGAAGCCGCCCAGGATGTAGAGCCGCCCCGCGTGGTGCTGAAAGGGGGCGTGATGGACACCCTGCGGGATCTGCGTGAGCGCCATCCACCGGTCCGCCTGCGGATCGAAGCGCCACAGCGTGCGCGGCGACGACGCGCGGCCCTCGCCCTCCGGCGGAGTGAAGCCGCCGGCAAGGTAGATGTAGCGGCCGTCGGTGGCCGCGCTCACCTCGGTGCGCCGCTCGGGGAGCGGGGCCGCCTGCGTCCACCG
>JALZKG010000179.1 GCA_030859365.1 Gemmatimonadota bacterium | reverse complement strand
TCACCGAGGGCGACGAGTTCGAGGTGTACATGCCGCGCACGGAGCGGTCCTGGGGTTCGCGGCCCGAGCTCCCGATCGCCCGCCTCCAGGTGATTCGGGCGGACGGCCGCACCGCGTCGGCCCGGGTGGTGTCGCTCAGCCAGCCGGCGCTGCGCGCCGGGCTTCCGGTCCGGCTCGTCGCGAAGATGCCGTGACGCAGCTTCGGGGCAGGGTGCGGTCCGGCAGGATACCGACGCCCTTCCAAACGGAAGGGCGTCGTCGCTTGCGGGGGCTCCCGTGATCGCTGCGCTGCACGCGGTAGCGGTTTCGCTCTACCTCGCCACCGCGTTTCTGCTCGGGCTTTCCTTCGCCCGAGCGCGCCGGGACCTTCCCGCTCCGGCTGGCTGGCTGGTGATGACCGGCGCGGCCTCGCACGCAGCCGGGCTGGTGACGTATGCGGCGGTATGGGGGCAACTCCCCCTTTCGGGATTGGGCCCCGTACTATCCGTGATCGGCCTGTTGATCGCGGCGGGCGCGATCGCCGCGTCCCGGGCGGAGCGAGCCGGTCCCCTCGGGCTGGTGCTGGTTCCGCTCTGTGCCCTTCTCGCAGGGGCGGCGCTCGCGATCGGGCTTCGCCCCCCGGATACGGCGGCCGTGTCCGGCAGCCGCTGGCTGGCGCTACACGTCGTGTTCGCGGTGGTCGGCTACGCGAGCCTCGCCGTCGCTTTTGCCGCCGGGCTGATGTACCTGCTCCAGTTCCGCGAACTCAAGGGCAAGCACTTCGGGGCGGTGTTCCGCTTCTTCCCGCCGCTCGACACGCTGGACCGGCTGGGGACGGGAGCGTTGCGGGTGGGCTTCGTCGCACTCTCGGTCGCCCTGATCGTCGCCTGGACGTGGACCGGGGTAGAGGGCGGCTCACCGGGTCCACGAAACCCCCAGGTAATCTGGGGGGTACTGACCTGGATCGTCTTCGTCGTGGCGCTGGCATCCCGCGCCGGCGGAGCACGCCGCAGCTATCGGGGAGCGCTGACGAGTGTGGTCGGGTTTCTGGTGGTGGTGATCGCGTTCCTCCTGTTGCGGCTTCAGCTCTCGGGCGGAGGCGCGTTTCTGTGAGTGCCCTTCCGGATCGGCGTCGATGCCCATCACTGTCGTAGGCGCGAGCCACCGCACGGCGCCGATCGAGCTTCGCGAGCGCCTCGCCTTCGGGCGTGCCGAACTCGCTCCCGCGCTGCTCGGCCTGGTCGGCGGGGGAGTCGCCTCCGAAGCGGTGCTGCTTTCGACGTGCAACCGGACGGAGCTGTACCTGTCGCTCCCGGAGGAGGCCTCCGGGAGCGCCGCGGCCGAAGCGCTCTTCGCCTCGCGCCTCGGATGGCAGAATGTCGCGTCCTCCTATCTGTACGTCCACCGGGACCGTCGTGCCGTGGAGCACCTCTTCCGCGTGACCGCGGGGCTGGACTCCATGATGCTCGGGGAGCCCCAGATCCAGGGCCAGGTCAGGGACGCCTACCTCCGTGCCGCGGCAACCGCCGGACACGGGGGGAACGTGGTGGGGCCGGCGCTCAACCGCCTGTTCCAGACCGCGCTCCGCGCCGGCGGCCGGGTGCGCAGCGAGACCGGGCTCGGGATCGGCGCCGCGTCGGTCCCCTCGGCTGCGGTGGAGCTCGCGAAGAAGATCTTCGGCAGTCTTCGTGGCCGGCGCGCTCTGGTGGTGGGAGCCGGGGAAATGAGCGAGACGACGCTGGAGTGCCTGCGCGGAGAAGGGGTGCAGACGGCACTCGTCGCGAACCGCACCCAAGATCGGGCGCGCGAACTCGCCGACCGCTGGGGAGGGGAGACGATCCGCTTCGACCAGCTGGGAGATGCCCTCGCCCGGGTGGACATCGCGATCTGCTCCACCTCGGCGCCCCACCCGGTGGTGACGCGGGAGCGCGTCCGGGCGGCGCTCCCCGAAGGCTCGGAGCACCCGCTCTGCATCATCGACATCGCCATCCCGAGGGACGTCGAGCCCGCGGTCGGCGAAGAGCCGAACGTGTTCCTCTACAACGTGGACGACCTGACGCAGATCGTCGACGCGAACGTCGACCGCCGCCGCGAGGAGCTCCCCGCCGCCGAGACGATCATCGCCGCCGAAACCGAAGACTTCTGGGCCTGGTACGCGGGGCTGGCGGTGGTCCCCACGATCCGCAACCTGCGGGAGCGTGGGGAGCAGCTCCGGCAGGCGGAGACGGAGCGGGCACTGCGCCGCCTCGCGCATCTGGCTCCGGAGGACCAGGACGCCATCGACGCGCTGACGCGGGCGCTCACCAACAAGCTTCTGCACGCCCCCACCGCGCGTCTCCGGCAGGCGGTCGGCAACGGGCGCGGAACCGGGGTTCTGGATACGGCGCGGTACCTTTTCGACCTGGATGCGGAAACCACCCACGAGGAGTGACACGGATGAAGCGAGTGCTGGTGACCGGCGGGGCGGGCTTTATCGGCTCCCACGTGACGGACGCGTACCTTCGCCGCGGGGATCGGGTGACGGTGCTGGACAGCCTGGTCCATGGACGGCGGGAGAACGTGCCGCAGGGGGCGGAGTTCGTGCATGCGGACATCCGTGATCCGCAGGCGGCGGAGCTGATCCGCGACGGCGGCTTCGATCTGATCAACCACCACGCGGCCCAGATGGACGTGCGCGTGTCCGTGACCGACCCGCGATTCGACGCCAGCGTCAACGTGGACGGTCTGCTCAACGTGGTGCACGCGGCGCACCAGGCGGGGGTGGGGCGGGTCCTCTTCGTGTCTTCCGGCGGCGTGGTGTACGGCGAGCCCGAGGTCCGGCCGACGCCCGAGACGGCACCCAAGCTTCCCGAAAGTCCGTACGGCGTCACCAAGCTTGCCGGCGAGCAGTACCTGTACTACTACCATCGCGTGCACGGTCTGGAGTACGCGGCGCTCCGCTACTCCAACGTGTTCGGCCCCCGCCAGGATCCGCACGGCGAAGCCGGTGTGGTCGCCATCTTCTCCACCAAGCTGCTCGGCGACGAGCCGCTCACCGTGTTCGGAGACGGGGAGCAGACGCGCGACTACGTGTACGTGGGCGACGTGGTGCGGGCGAACATGCTCCTGTCCGATGCCGAGCTGCCGCGCGCCCGCTCCCTCGACGACCGCGGGTTCAACGTCGGCACGGGGATCGAGACGAGCGTCAAAGCCCTCGCCGAAACGCTGATGCGCGCGGCGGACCGGCAGGTGGAGCTGCGTCACGCCGAAGCGCGTGCCGGAGAGCTGCGCCACTCGAGCCTGGATACGGGCCAGCTCCGCTCGCTCGGCTGGAGCGCGGACGTGGGGCTGGAGGCCGGACTGCGTGAAACCTACGAATGGATCCGTGACGACGTTGCCGCTCAGGCCGCGGCTGCCCGGTGATTCTGCTGGCGCAGGCGGGCACGGGTGAGCTCGTCACCGCGTGGGGGATGCTGGCCGACGGCACCTGGTCCACCAAGGTGATCGTAGGATTGTGCGTGCTCTTTTCCTTCCTTTCCTGGACCCTGATCGTCTGGAAATGGGTCCAGTTCCGGCGTATCGACCGGCAGGCGGACCGATTTCAGGAGGAGATGGAGAGCGCGGTCCGGCTGGAGGAGGCGTACAACTCGATCGAGGCGCTCCCCGAGTCTGCGTTCACCCGCGTGTTCCGCCGCGGCGTCACCTTTTTCTCGGAGCTTCGCCCCGGCGCGCTCCGCTCCGACGGGCAGACGCGTGGGCTGAGCCCGGCGCAGCTCGAAGTGCTTCGCCTGGTCCTGGAGAAGGAGGAAGGGGAGGAGCGCGACGATCTCGGCGAGGGGCTCGTCTGGCTCGCCATCATCGCGACGGTCTCGCCGCTGCTCGGCCTGCTCGGCACCGTGCTCGGGGTGATGCACTCCTTCGTCGGCGTGGCGCAGACGGGTTCGAGCTCCATCAGCGCGGTCGCCCCCGGTGTGGCCGAGGCGCTGATCACCACCGCCGCCGGGCTGGTGGTGGCGATCCCCGCCGCCATCGCTTTCAACTACTTTACGGGGCGACTGAACCTGGTCATGAGCGAGCTGGAGGGATTCAGCAGCGAGTTCATCGGCACGCTCGCCCGCGAAGGAAAGATCTAGACCATGCCGCGCCGCCGCTCGCGGGCCACCGATCAAACGGTCCGCGCCGAGATCAACGTCACCTCCCTGGTGGACGTCGCCCTCACCCTGCTGGTGATCTTCATCATCACCGCCCCCATGCTGCAGGGCGGGGTGGAGGTCAGTATCCCGCGCGCCCAGACGACCCCGAGCGACGCTCCGGACGGTGTGATCGTCACCGTCGACCGTGCCGGCGACGTATACATCGGCGAGGCGCGGGTGCCGTGGGAGCAGTTCGAGCAGGCGTTCCCCGACGCGGTGCGCGCGCAGGGCGTCAGCAGCGTCTTTCTCCGCGCGGACGAGGGTGTGCCCTACGGACGTGTGGTGCAGGTGCTGGGCGCCATGAAGGCCGCGGACGTCGCCACGGTCGGGCTGGTCGCGGAGCCGGAGCCGGTGGTTGCGCGAAGGGCGGCGAGCTGATGGCACGCCAGCGAGGGCGGTTTCGCGCCGCCACGGTGACGAGCGCCGTGCTGCACGGCGCTCTGCTGGTGGGCGCCTGGGTGGCGGCGGGCTCCGCGCGCCCCGCGCCGCAGATGCA
>JALZKG010000151.1 GCA_030859365.1 Gemmatimonadota bacterium | reverse complement strand
ATTCGCTTCTCCTGCGCAGCCTCGGCTACATCCTGGTGGCCGCCGCCCTGGTGGTGCTCGCCACCCGCGCGCTCCGCGTGCCTACCATCGTCGCCTACATCGGCACGGGGCTTCTTCTCGGTCCGGTGACGGGGCTGCTCGCGGTCGACGAGGCGATCGACCTCATCTCGCACGTCGGCATTGCGCTCCTCCTCTTCCTGGTGGGGCTGGAGCTGAGCATCGAGAAGATCCGGGACGTGGGACGTGTGGCGGTCCTGGCAGGCGCTGGGCAGATGCTGCTCACCTGGGTCGGCGGATTCGCCGTGAGCCGCCTCCTGGGCGCGGGTGCGGTGGAGGCGGCCTTTCTGGCGACGGCGGTGATGTTCAGCAGCACGGTCGTCGTCGTCAAGCTGCTGACGCAGCAGGGAGAAATCCACGCCCTCCACGGACGGATCTCGGTGGGTATCCTGTTGATTCAGGACGTCGTGGTGATCATCGTCCTGACCCTGCTCGCCGGGCTCGGCCAGCAGAGCACCGTCGAGATGTCCACGGTGACGCGCGGACTCCTGAGCGCCGCCGGAGGGATGGGGCTTCTGCTCGGGGCGGCTCTGCTTGCGTCGCGCTATGTTCTGCCCCGGCTCTTCGGGCTCGCGTCCGGATCGTCCGAAACGCTGTTCGTTTGGAGCCTGTCCTGGTGCTTTCTCTTGGTCCTTAGCGCGGAAGCGCTCCACCTGTCGCCCGAGATCGGGGCATTCCTCGCCGGTATCAGCCTCGCGCAACTCCCCTACAACCACGAGCTGCGCCGACGCGTGCACCCGCTGATGAACTTCTTCATCGCGGTATTCTTTGTGTCGCTCGGCATCCAGATGGACCTGCAGGCGGCTGCCGTGCGCTGGCCCGAGGCGGTGGTCCTTGCCATCTTCGTGATGGTGGGCAAGTTCGCGATCCTCGCGTTGCTGATTCCACGCCTCGGTTTTCCGCGGTTGGCGGGGGCCAGGGCCGGCATTACTCTGAGCCAGATCAGTGAATTCTCCTTTATCTTGAGCGCACTCGCTCTGTCGGCGGGTTTGATCGACGAGTCCACCCTGGCGCTGGTCGGGCTGGTGGGACTGCTCACCATCGCGGCATCCTCGTACGCCATCACCGCCAGCGAGCCGCTCGCGCGGCGCTTCCTCGCCTCGCCTGCAGCACGCCTCCTGCCAAAGGGAACAGGACCGGTCCAAGAGGAGACGGCGCAGCTGGATGGCCACGTCATCGTGATCGGGATGAACAGCCTTGGGCGTCAGATCGCGCATGAGCTGCACGCGCGCGGCGAAGTGGTAGTGGCGGTCGACACGGACCCCGCCAAGCTGGCGGAGCTGCCGGTGCACCAGGTGATCGGCAATGCGGAGCATCTCGGGGTGCTGGAGGAGGCCCAGCTGGAGCGAGCCAAGCTTCTGGTCTCCGCTCTGCAGATCGAGGATGCCAACCTCCTCCTCGCGTACCGTGCCCGCGAGGCCGGGGTGCCGGCGAGCATCCACGCGTTCGACCGCTCCGTCGTCAACGAGCTGCGGGAGATCGGCGTCAAGCACCTGATGATCTCCAAGAACGCCGGGATCAAGAGGATGGCCCGGACCCTCCGGGAGGACGGGCTCTTCGGCCGATGATCGGGATCGCGATTCTGCTCGCCGGAGCCGCGCTCGGCTTCGGGCTCGCCCGGTGGTCCGGGCTTCCGTCGATTCCCTTTCTCCTGGGTGCGGGAATCGTGCTGTCGGTCGCGGGGCTGGTTCCGCCGCCGGACGTGCTGGAGAACAGCCTGGTGCTGGGGCTCTCGTTCCTGGTCTTCGTCGCCGGAACGGAGATGAACCCGCGCCGCGTCCGCAACCAGCGGCGGGCCGCGATCGGCGTGGGCATCGCGCAGTTCGTCCTGCTCGGCACGGCCGGGCTCGCCGCCGCCCTAGCGCTTGGCTATCCGCCGCACGTCGCGCTCTACCTCGCCCTGGCGCTCACCGCCAGCTCGACGCTGGTGGTGGTCCGGCTGCTGCAGAGCCGACGCCAGCTCTTCGAGCCCTTCGGGCGGCTGGTCATCGGGGTGCTCCTGGTGCAGGACCTGCTGATCATCCTGCTGATGCCGGTGATCGCCCGCCTTCAGGATGGGCCGGTGCGGGCGCTGCTCGGGCTGGCGAGCGCCCTCGCCCTGGTGCTGCTCAGCTACGCCGCGCTGCGATGGCTCACTCCGCTGCTGATCGTACGCTTGAAGCTGGACGAGGAAACGCTGCTGCTGGTCGTGCTCGCCCTTCTCTTCCTCTTCATCGGCGCCGGCAACCTGCTGCAGCTCCCGGTGGTGGCCGGAGCGTTCCTCGCCGGAGTTTCCCTGTCGAGCTTTCCCGCGAGCGGGCTGGTCCGTGGCCAGCTCAGCTCGCTCGCGGACTTCTTCACCGCGATCTTCTTCACGGCGCTCGGGGCGCTGCTCGTCCTCCCCTCCGCGCCGGAGCTGCTCCGTGCGCTGGTGCTCGCGGCCGTGGTGATCCTCGTCACCCCGCCGCTGGTGACCATCGTGGCGGAGCGCTTCGGCGTTTCCGCCCGCCCCGCGCTGGAAAGCGGGCTGCTGCTCGCGCAGGCCAGCGAGTTCTCACTCGTGGTGGGACTGCAGGGGCTGGTGCTGGGGCAGATCGATTCCGAGGTGTTCACGGTGATCGCGCTGATCACCGCGCTCACCATGACGCTGACGCCGTTCGTCGCGACGGACCGGGTGACCTGGCGGCTGCTTCGCTTCCACCCATCTCGCCGCCAGGTCTCCATCAAGGCGCCTCCGCGCGACCATGTGCTCCTGCTGGGGTGCGGCGAGAACGGAATGCCGCTGCTGGAGACGCTGACCCTGGCCGGCCACGAGGTGGTGGTGGTGGACGACGACCCCGCCGTGATCGCGCGGCTGCGCGAGGGCGACGTTCGCTGCATCCGCGGGGACGGTTCGGACCTGCAGGTGCTGCGGCAGGCGGGGGCGGAGCACGCCCGGGTGGTGATCTCCACCGTGCGCCGTCCGCTGGACAACGAGCTGCTCCTTCGCCACGCCCGGGGCGTGCCGGTCATCGCCCGCGTGTTCGATCCACTGGAGGCGGAACGGATCCGCGCCCTCGGCGGCACCCCGATCCTGTACTCCGAAGCGGCGGCGGAGGACTTTCTCACCTGGCTCGACCAGGCGGCCGAGGTGGGGATCGAACAGGAGCGCCGCGCCCGCCCCCGCACCCTGTAGAGCGCCGATGCCAGGCATGGACCCCTTCACCCGCAACCGGGCGCGGACGTACCCCGAAGCGTCGGACCCCCGCCTCCGGGGCCGCCGCTACGGGGTGGAGTTCGCCGCCGTCTGGAGGGCGGTGCTCGCCGCGGCCGAAGCTTCGCCCCGCTGGAGCGTCGTTGCCGCGGATCCGGTCGCGGGCGAGCTGCGGGCCGAGGCGCGGAGCCGCGTGTGGGGCCTGGTGGACGACGTGGTGGTACGGGTCTCGCTGGACGAGGACGCGCTCACCCGCGTGGACATGGAATCCGCGTCGCGGGCAGGCCGTGGCGACCTGGGGGCCAATGCGCGCAGGATCGCACGTTTTCTGGGCCGCCTCGATGCGCACCTCGCCGCCACGCCCCCCTCGCCGCCGCTCCCCGAACGATGACGGAGAAAGCCCAGCTTCCGCAAACTCCGGACACCCTCCCCGACCGTATGCCGGTGCTGGCGGTCCGCAGCACCGTCGTCTTCCCCATGGGGGCTACGGCGCTGCAGGTGGGGTTCGCGCCGAACGTGGAGGCGCTCGCCGCGCATCCACAGCCGGAAACGCTGGTCGCAATCGTGTCGACCCAGGAGGAGGCGCAGCCGCTGGCGGTCGAGGCGCTGCAGAAGATCGCCGTGGGGGCGCGCGTCCTCGACCGGCTGAACCTCCCCGGCGGAACGATCCAGGTCACGCTGCAGGGGTTGTGGCGGATCCGGCTGCGCGAGGCGCGCTTCGCGGACGGATTCTACACCGCGCGCCCGGAGCGGGTCGAGGAGGAGCCGGCGGACCCCGCCGTGGCCACGGAGCTGATCGACCGGATCCTGAACGTGCTCGGCGGCGTCGCCGCACGGGTGGAGCGCGTGCCCGACGAGGCGCCGCGCATCCTCCGGATGAACCTGACCGAACCGGGCCGCTTCGGAGACCTCGCCGCGACGCTGAGCCAACTCAAGATTTCGGAGCGGGACGCCGTGCTCCAGGAGCTGCGGGTGGAGCATCGCCTCCGCTACGTGGCCGCCCGTCTGGACGAGACGTGGGAGCGGGTGAGGGAGATCGAGCACGGGGAGGGCGGCGGCGGGGGTGCGCACCCCCGGACTCCCGAGGCCATCCGCAAGCAGATTCGCACGCTCCAGACCGAGCTCGGCAACATGGACCCGGCCGAGCACGAAGCCGACGAGATGCTACGCCGCATAGCTCTGGCGCAGCTCCCCCCCCGGGTCGCTGCGGCCGCCCGGCAGGAGGCGAACCGGCTGCGCCCCGGCGCCAGCGCTCCGTCCGAAGCCATCGAGATCCGCAACCATCTGGCGACGCTGCTGGAGCTGCCCTGGACCGACGGAACGCCGCCGCCGCTGGATCTTGCCGCCGTGCGAGCCGCCCTGGACGCGGAGCACGTCGGGCTGGAAGAGACCAAGCGACGGCTGCTCGAAGTGCTCTCCGTCGCGGCGCTCCGGGGGGATCTCCGCGGTCCGGTCCCCTGCCTCACAGGCCCCCCGGGCGTGGGAAAGCGCTCGCTCGCCGCCGCGG
>JALZKG010000133.1 GCA_030859365.1 Gemmatimonadota bacterium | reverse complement strand
GCGCGGCGGCTCGCGCGTGGCTCTGGTGGGGGCGCAGCCGGCGGGGCGGGACCTGGCCGGCGCCATCGGGAGCGTGGAGGCGGAGGTGCGCGACATCCCCCTCCCGGCCGATTTCGTTGTCAGCGTCGGCGGCCAGTCGCGGGAGCTGAGGGAGGGCGTGCGCTCCATGCAGCTCGCGCTGCTGCTCGCCATCTTCCTGGTGTACCTGGTGATGGCCAGCCAGTTCGAATCGTTTCTGCACCCCTTCGTGATCCTGTTCAGCGTGCCGTTGGCGCTCTCGGGCGCCCTCCTCGCGCTCTGGGCCACCCGGACCCCGCTCTCGGTCGTCGCGCTGATCGGGATTACCATGCTCGTGGGGATCGTGGTGAACAACGCGATCGTGCTGATCGACTACGTCAACCAACTGCGCCGCGAGGACGGATATGCGCTCGACGACGCGCTGGTGGAGGCGGGACGGGTGCGGCTGCGGCCCATCCTGATGTCCACCCTGACCACGGTACTCGGGCTCCTCCCCATGGCGCTGATCCGGGGCGAGGGCGCGGAGCTGCGCGCCCCGCTCGCCATCCCGGTGATCGGTGGGTTGATCCTGTCCACGCTGCTCACCCTGCTGGTGATCCCCGTGCTGTACCGCGGCTTCGAGGCGCGGCTGGAGCGCATCGCGGCCGGCCGCGCCTCCCGCGTTCCTTCCGACGCCAACCTGCAGCCTGCCACGGGAGACTAGGGCCATGTCGCTCCCCCGCTTCGCCGTCCGCCGCCCCGTCACCACCGGGATGCTCGTGCTCGCCGCCGTCGTGGTGGGCCTGATCTCGCTGCGGCTGATCAACCTGGACATGTTCCCCGCCTTCCAGCGGCCGACGCTGCGCGTCAGCGTTCCCTACCCGAACGCCAGCCCCGCCGAGGTGGAGCGCCGCATCGTGCGTCCCCTCGAGGAAGCTCTGGGGACGGTGCGCAACCTGGAGTCGGTGCGCTCCACCGCCAGCCAGAACCAGGGCCAGGTGGAGCTGGAGTTCCGCGCCGGCACCGACATGAACCTGGCGTCGCTGGAGGTGCGTGAGCGGGTGGACGCCACCCGCGGCGAGCTTCCCGATGACGTGCAGCGGGTGGACGTGCGACGCTTCTCGTCCGACGCGGCGCCGGTGCTGCGCGGCGGCATCTCCTGGGACGGCGACGCGACCCAGCTCACCGACCTGCTGGAGCGGCGCGTGCAGCCCGCGCTTCTGCAGGTGGACGGGGTGGCGGCGGTCGAATTCAGCGGACTGGAGCGGCGCGAGGTCACCATCGAGCTGGACCAGGGGCGCCTCCTGTCCGCCGGCATCGGCGCGGGGGAGGTGAGCCGCGCCCTCGGCGAGGCCAACCTGGACCTGTCGGCGGGGGAGATCGAGCTGGGCGGCACCCGCTATCTGGTCCGCGCCGAGGGGCAGCTCACGCGCGTGGAGCAGATCCGCGCCCTCCCGCTGCGCGGCGACGGGCTGACGCTGGGCGACGTGGCCGAGGTGCGCTACGACTACCCGGAGCGCGACTTCTTCTATCGGCTCAACACCCGCAACGCCCGTCAGGTGCAGGTCTTCAAGGAGAGCGACGCCAACCTGGTGGCCGTCGCGCGCGACGTGAAGGCCACGCTGGAGCGGCTGAAGAGCGAGCCGGGGATGGAGGGGGTGGACGTCCGCTTCTGGCAGGACCAATCCGAAGGGATCCTGGAGGCGCTCCGCTCGCTGGCGATGGCCGGGCTGGTGGGCGGCGGGCTCGCGGTGGTGATGCTCTTCGCCTTTCTGCGGCGCCTGACGCCAACGCTGATCGTCGCCGCGGCGATCCCGGTGTCGGTGATCGTCACCGTGTTCATCCTGTACGCCTTCGGCGAAACGCTCAACATCATCACCCTTTCGGGGCTGATGATGGCGGTGGGGATGCTGATCGACAACGCCGTGGTGGTGGTCGAGAACATCTTCCGCCACCGCGAGGCGGGGGACACGCCGGAGGGTGCGGCCATGGAGGGGGCGTCGGAGGTGGGGCTCGCGATCGTGGCGGGAACGCTGACCACGGTGATCGTCTTCGCCCCGCTCTTCTTCATGACGCCCAACCAGATGGGGACCAACATCCGGGCGTTCGGCACCTCCATCTCCTTCGCCATGGTGGCCAGCCTGCTGGTGGCGCTCACCCTGGTACCGCTGCTGTCGGTGCGGCTGCTCCGCGGGCGGATGCCGGACCCGGGACGGCTGTTCGGTGCGGTGTCCGGGGGATACCGCCGGCTGCTCGACCGGATCCTGGACCACCGCCTCGCCACCGCGGGGGTGGTGCTGGCGATGTTCGGCGCGGGAGTCGCCATCCTGGTGGAGCTCCCCAAGGAGCTGATGCCGGAGGAGGACAACCGCTTCATCCAGCTTTCCGTCACCACCCCGCGGGGGATGACGGTGGAGGAGCGCAGCGACGTCTTCGCGCGGGCGGAGCGGGCGCTGCTCGACCGCGCCGAGGAGCTGGAGATCGAGAACGTGTCGGCGTTCTCCGGCGGACGCCGTAGCTCCATCTCCCTGTCGCTCCGGTCGTTCAGCGACGGGGGCGAGCGTCCGACGGCGGAGATCGGCGAGCAGGTGCAGCGCGTGCTACCGGTCATTCCCGGGGTGGAGTGGCGGCAGCGCCGCGGCTGGGGAGCCGGTGGGAGCGTTTCCGTCCGCTTGATCGGCGAAAGCACGGTCGAGCTGGCGCGGCTGGCGGAGGAGACCGAGCGCCGGCTAGGGGCCGACGTCCCGGGGCTCACCAACCTCTCCAACACCCTGCAGGCGGGGGACGAGGAGGTGCGCGTCCGCATCGACCGCGAGGCGGCGGAGCGGCAGGGGCTTTCCAGCCAGGAGGTGGCGCAGGCGGTCTCCAGCGCGCTGCGCGGCCGGGTGGCCACCCGCTTCCGCACCGCGGACCGGGAGATCGACGTGCTGGTGCAGCTCCGCGAGGAGGACCGTCTCTCCATCGGGCAGCTCGCCGGGCTGGCCGTCGATCTCCCCGGCGGCGGGAGCACCCCGCTCGCCACGGTCGCGTCGCTGCGGGTGGTTTCCGGACCGCAGGACATCCGTCGCGAGGACCGGCGCACCTCCATCTCCGTGTCGGGCGACCTCGCCCCGGGCGCCAATCGCGAAGAGGTGCAGGCGGCGGTGCAGGGGGTGATGCAGGCGTCGGAGCTGCCGCCCGGCTACCGGTGGGACCTGGGGCGCGGCTTCCAGGAAGAGCAGCAGCAGTTCGGGGAGATGTTCTTCGCCGCCGGGCTGGCGCTGGTGCTGATCTACCTGGTGCTCGCGGCGCTCTTCGAGAGCCTGCTCCTGCCGGTGATCATCTACTTCTCCATCTTCTTCGCCCTCCCGGGGCTGGGGGTGGTCTTCCTGCTCACCGGGACGAGCATCTCCATCCTGTCGTTCATGGGGATTCTGATCACGGTGGGGATCGTGGTCAACAACTCCATCGTGATGATCGACCTGGTGAACCAGCTTCGCGCCCGGGGGATGGCCCGCCGCCAGGCGCTGCTGGACGGCTGCCAGGCGCGGCTGCGGCCCGTGCTGATGACCAGCCTGACCACGCTGCTCGGGCTGGTGCCGATGGCCTTTCTGGCCGGGGAGGGGATGGGGCAGATGTTCGCCCCGATGGGGCGCGCGGTGATCGGCGGGCTGGCCAGCTCCATGATCCTGACGCTGACGCTCACCCCCGTGCTCTACGCCTGGGTCGACGACATCGGCGCATGGCTCGCCGACGTGTGGACCGGGATGCGGGCGTGGGCCCGGCCGCGTCCGCTCGGGGCCGAGGCGGGGGATTGAGGGGCGGCTCTCGGGGCGCGGGAGCAAATCAACGGTCCAGGACGTCCTGGTACTTGGCCCAGTCGTCGAGAACCATCCCCGCGCCCCGGACGACGCAGGTGAGAGGCTCCTTGTCGCGGTGTACCGGAAGGCTGGTTTCCCGCGAAAGGAGATGCTCCAGGCCATTGAGCATCGACCCGCCCCCCGTCATTACCAGCCCATCATCGACGATGTCGGAGGCAAGCTCCGGGGGCGTCACCTCCAGCGCGCGGCGCACTGCGGCCACGATGGCGGCGACCGGCTCGCGGATCGTTTCCCGGATCTCCTCGGAGCGGACGTGAACGGCCACGGGAATCCCGCTGACCAGGTCGCGGCCGTTGACGTCGATCCCCCGCTCCTCGTCGAGCGGGTACGCCGAGCCGATCTGGATCTTGATCGCCTCTGCGGTGGCCTCCCCGATCAGCAGGTTGTGCTGCTTGCGCATAAAGGCGACGATCGCCTCGTCGAACTCGTTGCCGGCGATGCGGATGGAGGTGTCGGCCACGGTTCCCGAAAGCGCGATCACCCCGATCTCCGTCGTTCCGCCGCCGATGTTCACCACCATGCTCCCCTTGTAGGTGGTGACCGGTAAACCGACGCCGATCGCCGCGGCCATCGGCTCGCTGATCATGAACACCGCCTTCGCTCCCGCGGCGGACACCGCCGAACGGACTGCGCGGCGCTCCATCTCCGTGATCCCCGAAGGCACGCCGACCACCACCCGGGGCTTGCTCCGGAAGAAGCTCTTGGGCAGAACGATCTGCAGAAATCGTTGGAGCATCAGCTCCACCCGGTCCACGTCCGCGATCACCCCGTCCCGCATGGGCCGCACCGCCTCGATCGCTTCGGGGGTGCGGCCGAGCATCCGCTTGGCGTTCAGACCCGCCGCCACGACCTTGCCGGTGGCGCGCTCCACCGCCACCACCGAAGGCTCGTTCAAAACGATCCCCTGGCCCTTGATCTGGATCAGGGTGTTGGCGGTTCCAAGATCGATCGCGATATCTGCCAAGGGTAGCAATGGGGATGACAGGTGGAACGGGACCGGGAGCACCATGCATCCCGGCCGGCGGCGCTGCCCGACAGCCGCAGTGTCACAAGGTACAGCCGCAGGGCCACAAAGTAATGGGGGGGAAGCAGAAAAGGCCAACCCTACGCCAGGGAGCACCCCCCGCGGTGCAGACGAGCGGATCGGAAGCAGACGGCCTGAAAGCTGCAAACCCGGTCGGCATGCACCGGATCAGGAACCCTTTCAGGCTTGGAGCCGTCGCCCTGCTCGCCGCGACCGTCTCGGGGTGCCGGGTCGGGACGCCGACCCACCTCCCGCCGGCCGAGCCGACGCTCGGCGTCGCGCTCGACACCGTAGCCAGCGGGCTGGAGGTGCCGTGGGACCTGGATTTCGCGCCCGACGGGAGGATCTTCCTTTCCGAGCGCCCCGGCCGCATCCGCGTGGTCGAGAACGGCGTGCTGCGCCCGGAGCCATGGGCGGAGCTGGAGGTGGCCCGCCGCAGCGAGATGGGGCTGATGGGGATCACCCTGGCGCCGGATTTCGCCCGCTCCGGTCACCTGTACGTGGTCGGAAGCTTTGCGGGGGAGGATGGGGACGCCGAAAACCGGGTGTACCGTCTGACCGATCGGGGCGGGCGCGGGGTCGATCCGCGGCTGGTGATCGGGGGGATTCCCGCGGCCCGCTACCATGCGGGCGCGGCGCTGGCCTTCGGGCCCGATGGGATGCTGTACCTGACCTCGGGCGACGCCCTCCGTCCGCGCAATGCGCAGGATCCTGCCTCGCTCGCCGGCAAGGTGCTACGCCTCCGCCCGGACGGCGGCGTTCCCGCAGACAACCCCATCCCCGGCTCACCCGTGTTCGCGCTGGGAGTTCGCAACGGCCAGGGCCTCGACTGGCACCCGGATACGGGGGAGATGTTCGCCCCGGACCACGGCCCCACGCGCCTGCCGCGCGAATGGTTTCGCAGCGGACGCGACGAGCTGAACGCGATCCTCCCGGGTGGAAACTATGGCTGGCCCCGTGCGGCCGGGATGCAGGGGAGCGAGCGGTTTCTGCTTCCGCTGATCGAATGGACCCCGGCCATCGCCCCGGCCGCCCTGGCCTTCTACACCGGGGATGACTTTCCGTGGCGCGGGGATGCCTTTGTCGCGGCTCTGCGCGGCAGGGCGCTGCTTCGGATCGTCCTGGAGCGCTCGCCGGCTGAGCAGGCGGGGTGGCGGGCGATCCGCAGGGAGGCGCTCTTCGAGGGGGAGGTGGGCCGCATC
>JALZKG010000118.1 GCA_030859365.1 Gemmatimonadota bacterium | reverse complement strand
ACGAAGCGCCACACCCGCACCTCTTCGTCGAAGTCGAGGAGCGCTTCGGCCAGGAGCATCAGCTCTCCGTGGGGGTTGCGCTCCGGCGCCCGGCGATAGATCTCGCTCGCCGTGACGCCCCGCCTGTCCAGCAGCGCCAGCAGCTCCGACGCCACCGACGGCTCCTCCCACATCCGCTCCAGCCGCTCCGTCCAGAGCCGCGATTGGACGCCGCGGTCCGCCTCCGGCGAAAGCTCCATCTCCAGGTAGCTCCGGAAGTGCTCTTCCCGGGCGCCCGCGAGCAGCTCGACCTCGTGCCACTGGGCGCTCTCGCCGCCGCTGGCGGGGGCCAGGTGCGCGCGAAAGGCGAAGAAGTCGCTCGGCGCCATGGTCTCCAGCACCCGCATCATCGGCCCGAACATCCGCGCCACCGCGGTGCAGCGCTGCGCCAGCCAGGTGGCGAGCGGGACGTCGTCGGCGCGCAACGCCTCGACGATCCGCGCCAGGTCCCAGCGCAGCTGCGCAAACCACAGCTCGAACGACTGGTGCGTCACCACGAACAGGTGCTCGTCCGGGTGGCGCACCTCCCCCGCGGCCGGTTGCAGGCGCAGCAGCTCGTCCACCCGCAGGTAGCTGCAGTAGTGCGTCTGCCCCGGGTGGTTCACCGCGTGGCCGCAGGGGAGGACGTGCATCGCCTCACCCCCCGCCGGCGGGGGTCCTGCCGCCACCGGGGATCCCCGGCTCCGTCATCTCGCGGACGTCGAGCACCTCGTCCAGCTGCTCCTCGGGGAGCAGACCGCGCCGCCGCACCACGTCGCGCACCGACTCGTTGTTCTTCGCCGACTCCTTGGCGACGCTGGACGCCTCGTCGTAGCCGATGTAGGCGTTCAGCGCGGTGGCGATAGCGGGATTCTTTTCCAGCAGCTCGCGACAGCGCTCGCGGTTCACCCCGATCCCCTCGACGGCGTTGGAGCGGAATGCGTCGCAGCCACGGGCCAGGATCTCGACCGACTCCAGGAAGTTGTGCGCCATCACCGGCATCATCACGTTCAGCTCGAAGTTGCCGTGCTGCCCGCCGACGGTGACGGCGACGTGGTTTCCCATCACCTGCGCGCACACCATCATCAGCGCCTCGCTCATCACCGGGTTCACCTTGCCCGGCATGATGGAGCTTCCCGGCTGGATGGCCGGGAGGGTGATCTCCGCAAGGCCGGAGGTGGGGCCGCTCGCCAGCCAGCGGATGTCGTTGGCGATCTTGAGCAGCGACACGGCGAGCGTGTTCAGCGCGCCCGATGCGAAGACGTAGGCATCCTTGGCGCCCTGCGCCTCGAAGTGGTTGGCCGCCTCGCGGAAGGGCAGCCCGGTCGCGTCGCTGATCCGGCGGATGGCGCGCTGGGGAAAATCGGGGAGGCGGTTGGTCCCGGTCCCCACCGCGGTGCCGCCGAGCGCCAGCTCCGCCAGCTCCTCGCTCGCCGCGCCGAGCCGCCGGATCCCGTTCTCCATCTGCGCGGCGAAGCCGCCGAACTCCTGCCCCAGCCGCACCGGGGTGGCGTCCATCAGGTGGGTGCGCCCGCTCTTTACCACGTCGTCGAACTCGTCGGCCTTGGCACGCAACGCGTCGCGCAGCCGCTCCAGCGCGGGGACCAGCTCCTCGTGGATGGCGACGCGCGCCGCCACGTGCATGGCGGTCGGGATCACGTCGTTGGAGCTCTGCCCCATGTTGACGTGGTCGTTGGGGTGGACGCGCTCTGCGCCCTCTCCCCGGAGCTGCGTGGCGCGGCTCGCGATCACCTCGTTCGCGTTCATGTTGGACGAGGTCCCGCTCCCCGTCTGGAAGACGTCCAGCACGAACTCGGAGTCGAGCCGCCCGTCGATCACCTCCTCCGCCGCCCGGACGACGGCGTCGCCCACCGCGCCGTCCAGCTCCCCCAGCTCCACGTTGGCCTGCGCGGCGGCCTTCTTGACCGTCCCCAGCGCGTGGATGAAGCGGCGCGGAAAGCGCAGCGAGCTGATGGGGAAGTTCTCCACCGCGCGCTGGGTCTGCGCGCCGTACAGCGCGTCCGCGGGGACCTGCATCTCGCCGAGGGAGTCGCGCTCGGTGCGGAAGGCGGCTGGCCTGGTGTCCGTCATCGTTCTGATGTAGTCCGGGTGGCTTGCGTCGGAGGGCGGAAAATGGAGGACCAGGTGGGGGAATGCAAACGCGACAACGCCCCATGGGGCGATGATTCACTCACCCTTCCATTCTTCCCGCAGTGTGCAGTTCCCGACCCGCAACCCATGTGCTGCCGTAGCATGGCTCAGCGCCCGACGAGCGTCAGAATTCGAGCGAGGACTTCGTTCAGCGCGTCTTTCGGCAGAATTCCCGCGTGCTCGGTCCGACGCGCCCGCCAGTCCAGGCTCTTGAGTTGGTCGGAGAGCACGACGCCCTGGATCGCCGGACCTTCGGGGATATGGACCTCGAATGGGTAGCCCTTGTGTCGGCTGGTGATGGGGCAGAATACGGCCAGCCCACGTCGACCGTTGTAGAGGGCTGGCGAGACCACGAGCCCGGGTCGGCGGCCGGCCTGCTCGTGGCCGGCCTGCGGGTCGAAATCGATCCATACCAGATCTCCACGGTCGGGGACGTAGGGTATCTCTACCACACCTCTTCGCCGACCGCCGGTCCCGAATCGATCTCCGACTGCATGTTCTCCTCCGTGATTCCCTCCACCAGGTGCGCGAGCGTATAGGATGGGACACGGACCGCACGGACTACCAGGCGGTCGACGTCCAGCGATACATCGACCGCACTTCCGAGTTCGATTCCCGCCTCAACGGCGAGAGCCTTCGGAATCCGAAGACCGAGACTGTTGCCCCACTTTTGTACATGGACCTGCATGGCACCTCCAGGAATCGGGATTCACATTGAAGATACATCATGCACTGCGGTATGCAACAAGCCCCTGGCACCACGCCCGGGGGCCTGCTCTGCATGGGATGCTTGAGTTCGGTGCTTGGTTCGGTGCTCGTTCCCAAGCGGGAACGGCGATTCAGCGCACCTCCGGTCCCACGCAGCCCAGGTAGAAGCAGCCGTCCCCGCATGACCGCTTCGAACTGAGCATACTCGCAGGGGGGATCGCCCAGCAAACAAACGGCGCAGAGCCAGTTCCACACCGTCCGGCGCTACTCCCCTCCGGCTAGCTCCTCCTGCTCCATGTCGAGCAGCTCCAGCGCCTCAGCGGCCGCCTCCGCCCCCGCGCCGAACAGGAACACCGGCACCCCCGCCTGCCGCAGCGCCTCGGCCACGTCGATGCGGTCCTCGAAGGCGCAGAGCAGCTCGTACTTCTCGCGGAGCTTCACGATCTCGTCGACCTTGAACTCGCCCGCGGCGCGCCGCTCGTCTTCGGGGCGCATCAGCAGCTCGTCGTAGCCGGTCAATCCCTGCTCGTGGAGCCAGCGCTCGGTCTTGGGACGGGTGTACTCCGGCCGCCCGGTGAGGAAGACGACCCGCACCCCTTGCGCGTGCAGCGCGTGCAGGATCTCCATGGAGGCGGCGATCGGCGCGTCCTGGTCGATGGCGTCGAAGTACGACGCCCAGTCGCGCTGCCGCCCCCGCGGCACCTCCACGTGGTGCGCGCGGGCGCGGTCGTCCGCCAGGGTGCCGTCCAGGTCCCAGATGGCCGCCCTGGGGCGTGGAGCGGCAACGGACTCGTCGGGCTGCGCGAGGGGATTTTCGCTCATGGGCCTACTTCTTGGGGGGCCGCGTGGGGCGGATCTCGATCCGCGAGGGGAGCGCCCGCGACGGGAAGCGGAGCAGGTCCATCACCGTCTGCGCGATGTCTTCCGGCTGCAGCATCCAGACGTTCTCGTCGCGGGGGCCGCCCTCGAAGAAGTGCGTGTTCACGCTTCCCGGCATGATGTAGTTGACGCGGATGTCGTCCTCCCGCACGTCCAGCATCAGCGCCTCGCTGAACCCCACCAGCCCGAACTTGGAGGCGTTGTATGCTCCGCCCCCCGCCATCGACTGCTTGCCGGCGAGCGAGGCGATGTTGATGATCCACCCGCCGCCCCGGCGGCGGAGGTGGGGGATCGCCTCCCGGCAGGCGTAGAAGACGCCGCTCAGGTTGGTCTCGATGATCTGATCCCACTTCTCGACGGATAGCTGATCGACCGGAGCGGATCCGCCGACGCCGGCGTTGTTCACCAGCACGTCGAGGCCGCCGAATTCTGCCACGGCGCGCTCGACGAGCCGCGCCACCTCCGCCGCGTCGCGCACGTCGCACGTCTGCCCGACAGCGCGCCCTGCTCCGCGGGCATTCAGCCGGCTCGCCGCCTCCTCCACCTCTTCCGCGTTGCGGGCGGAGATCACCACGTCCATCCCCGCGTCGACCATGGCCTCCGCGATGGCGAGTCCGATCCCCTTGCTGCTCCCCGTCACCACCGCCGTCCTGCCCTCCATTCCGTTTTCCATGCCCGCCCCGTTCATCGTTCCCCGTCCCCCAGAGGCGGGGACGCTCGCCGACCCGGCGCTGCAGCGGTCGTGCCATCTCCCACCACCCTCGCCGTGCACACTCCTTGCAACCCGTTCCGGGACCGGATTCCCGCACTCCCTCGGCCATGCCGTTCTTCCGCTCGCGCGCCTCGCAGACCCCCGCATCCACCGAGCGCCTTCCCCCGGGGCAGGTGCTGACGGAAAAGTGGCCCGTGCTCCACTACGGTGCCGTCCCCTACGTGAAGCGGGAAGGGTGGGAGCTGCGCATCTGGGGCGAGGTGGAGGAGGAGCTGCGCATCGGGTGGGACGAACTGGTGGAGGTCGGGAGCGAAGAGCGCTTCAACGACATCCACTGCGTCACACGGTGGAGCCGCTTCGACAACCGCTGGACGGGGATCCCGGTGCAGCGCCTCATGGAGCGGGTCCGCCTCAAGCCGTCCGCCACTCACGTGATGCTGCACGCACAGGGGGGATGGACCACCAACCTCGCGCTGGCCGACTGGGACCGTCCGGCAAACCTGCTCGCCACCCACCACGACGGGGAGCCCCTTTCCGAGGAGCACGGCGCGCCGCTGCGCACGGTGGTGCCGCACCTGTACTTCTGGAAGAGCGCGAAGTGGCTCAAGGGGCTGGAGTTCCTGCCCAGGGACCGGGCGGGCTTCTGGGAGCAGAACGGCTACCACATGCGCGGAGATCCGTGGCGGGAACAGCGCTACGGCGGCTTCGGATGGGGTTGATCGCGTCCCGCGGCAGCGCTACGTTGCCCCACGAGTCCGGATACCCTTTGCGCCCCCTCCCCGTCGCCCGCCGATGCGCAACCTGCTGATCGCCGTCACGCTGATCACCCTCCCGGCCGTGGTGGTGATCGTGTTCGCCCTGCTGATGCGGGAAACGTGGTTTCTGCTCCCGGCCTTCGTCAGCTTCACCTTCGCGGTGTTCCCGTTCGCGGTCGCCTACTGGATCTACCGCAGCATCGGACGCACCCCGGACGGCGACGCGGACCCCCACTGAGCTCTGCGGGTGACCGTGTCCGGTGACACCGCGCATGCCCTGGCGCTGATCCGCGACGCGCTGGACGAATCGGCGCAGGTCAAACAGGCGCTCCGGGAGCAGGCGCCGCAGATCCTCCGTGTCGCGGGGCGGCTTGCGGATACCTTTCGCGATGGCAACCGCCTCTACGCCTGCGGCAACGGTGGCTCGGCGTGCGACGCCATGCACCTGGTGGAAGAGCTGGTGGCCCGCTACAAGCGGGCGCGCCCCGGCCTCCCGGCCCACCACCTGCTCGACGCCCCGACGCTCACCTGCTGGAGCAACGACCACGACTACGCCAGCGCCTTCGCACGCCAGGTGGAAACGCTGGTGGCTCCCGGCGACGTGCTCGTCGCCATCAGCACCAGCGGCGGCTCGGCGAACGTGCTCCGGGCGGTGGAGGCGGCGCACCGTCGCGGCGCATGGACCCTGGGCCTCACCGGGTGCGGAGGCGGGGCGATGCGCGCGCTGTGCACGGAAACGCTCGTCGTGCCCTCGGACGCCACCGAGCGCATCCAGGAGGCGCACATCACCGTGATCCATCTGCTCTGCGAGCTGCTGGAGCGCACCCTCTTCCCCGCCGCCGCCTGACCTCCGTGCCCACTTCGACACGCCGCCCGCTCTGGGTCGCTCTTCTCCTTCCGCTCGTCGCCGCCTGCGACCGGGGCGCGACGCCCGATCCGCAGCGCTCCGCCGCGATCCGCGTGGCCGAGACAGAGCAGTGCATCGCGGAGGATCTGCTCTTCCGCGCGCGGGAGAACGTGGCGGAGCTGGAGCGCATGGCCCCCGCCGGCGACGCGGGCGCGCAGGTCCCGGTGATCGCGCAGGCGGGTCGCGCCGCGCTCCAGTTCGCGACCGTGTAC
>JALZKG010000099.1 GCA_030859365.1 Gemmatimonadota bacterium | reverse complement strand
GGGGCCGTTCTCGTATTCGGGGGACCGCGCGGGAGATCCGCCGGGCTAAAACATCCCGTTGTCGTAGCCGCGACCGTAGCCGCGGTTCATGTTCTGGCGACCTCCGGGGGCGCCGCCCCGGTTCGTGTTGTTGGTCGGGTTGTCGTACGGATCGTAGCCGACGCCGGCGCTGTACCCCCGGTTGTCGAAGTCGCGGTCGTAGCCGCGGTTCATGTTCTGGTTGTTCTGATTGCCGCGGAAGTTGCGGTCGTACCCCTCGTACTCGCCGCGCATCACGCGGATGGGGGTGTTGCGGCTGCGGTCGTTGAAGGGATCGCCCTGGTCGGTCTGCATACGGCTCTTGCCGCGGTTGCCGTAGTCGCGGTCGTAGCCGCCCATGCCGGACGTGTTGTAGCCGCGGTCGTAGGCGAGGCCGCCGCCCACGCGGCCGCCGGGCGTGCCACGGAACCGGTAGTCGCGATCGCTGTTGTCGCCGAAGCCACGGTTGCCGTAGTCGCGGTCGTACCCCATCCCCAGTGTCTCCCTGGTCTCGCCCTTGAGGTTGTTCCACCCACCGCGCATCCGGTCTCCCATGTCCCGGTCGTACCCCCGAGCCGGTCCCGCGTTGTACCCTCCAGCGGTGCCTCGGTTTCCATAGTCGCGGTCGTAGTCGCGGTTGAAGAGTGCCATGGTTTCCTCCTGAGTCGGGTGTGATGGTTCGCCGGTTCCGATGCCGTACACGCGTGGCGGCGCCGGGGGGAGCATGCTAGCGCAAGCTCCGTTCCACCCGGGCGTTGCTTCTCTTGTCCCCCCGTCGTGCTCCCCCTACGTTGGACCCCTTCCGACCCCGGCCCTTCCCCCCGCTCCCGCAGCGCGTTCATCCCCATGAACAAATCCGCCGTCGCCGCGCTCCGCGCCCATTCGCTGCTGCGCTCTCTGGGGCCCGAGGAGCTGCGATTTCTCGCGCAGCGCTCGGAGGTCAACCGGTACCCCGCCGGCCACTATGTCTTTCGCGAAAGCCAGCCCCGGCGCTCGTTCGGGATTCTGCTCCGCGGGCGGGTCGAGATCATCAAGGGGCTGCAGGGGCGGCCGCAGGTGCTCCACGTCCTGCGGGAGGGGGAGTCGTTCGGCGAGGGAAGCCTGCTGGAGGAGTACCCGCACTCCACCTCCGGCCTGGTGACGGAGGAGGCGGAGGTCCTGGAGATCCCCCGCTCGCGCCTCGCGGAGATCGCCGAGCAGCGCCCCGCGCTCTTCGGCAAGCTGGCCATGGCCGCGGCGCAGGTGATCGCGTCCCGGCTCCGGCACGCCAACGTGCGCCTGTCCGGACGGGCGGTGGGCTACCTGTCGGGGGAGCTGCGCACCGAGCACGACCTGCTGGGGGAGCGGGCCATCTCCGACGATCTGTACTTCGGCGTGCAGACGCTCCGCGCGACGGAGAACTTCCCGATCACCGGGATCCCTATCTCCCAGTACCCGCACCTGATCCACGCCCTCGCCGCCGTGAAGGAGGCGGCCGCGCTGGCGAACCGGGAGCTTGGGCTGCTTTCGCCGCACGTGGCGGGCGCCATCGCGGATGCCGCGCGGGAGATCCGCGAAGGGCGCTTCCACAGCCAGTTCGTGGTGGACGTGGTGCAGGGCGGGGCCGGAACCTCCACCAACATGAACGCGAACGAGGTGATCGCCAACCGGGCGCTGGAGCTGCTCGGGCGCCGCAAGGGGAGCTACGACGTGATCAGCCCCAACGACCACGTCAACCTCAGCCAGTCGACCAACGACGTCTACCCGACCGCACTGAAGATCGCGGCCAGTTGGGCCATCGCCGACCTCGTGGCCGCGCTGGGCGTGCTGCGCGACGCCTTCCGTACCAAGGGCGAGGAGTTCGCGGACGTGCTCAAGATGGGGCGCACCCAGCTCCAGGACGCGGTCCCGATGACGCTCGGGCAGGAGTTCAACGCCTTCGCGGTCACCGTGGCCGAAGACATGGACCGGCTGCAGGAGGCGGCGGCGCTGGTCCGGGAGATCAACATGGGGGCGACGGCGATCGGGACCGGGATCAACACCGACCCGCGCTACGCGGCCGTGGTGCGCGAAAAGCTGGCGGCGGTCACCGGGCTCGACCTGGTCACCGCCCCCGATCTGGTGGAGGCGACGCAGGACACGGGCGCCTTCGTGCAGCTCTCCGGGGTGCTGAAACGGGTGGCGGTCAAGCTGAGCAAGATCTGCAACGACCTGCGCCTCCTTTCCTCCGGTCCGCGCACCGGGCTCAACGAGATCAACCTGCCGCCGATGCAGCCGGGAAGCTCCATCATGCCCGGCAAGGTCAACCCGGTGATCCCGGAGGTAGTCAACCAGGTGTGCTTCCAGGTGGTGGGCAACGACCTCACCATCACCATGGCGGCGGAGGCGGGGCAGCTCCAGCTCAACGTGTTCGAGCCGGTGATCGCCTTCAACCTGTTTCAGTCGGTGGACATGCTCGCCCGGGCCGCGGTGGTGCTCCGGGAGCGGTGCGTGCTGGGGATCACGGCCAACCGCGAGCGCCTGCTGCAGATGGTCAGGGACTCCATCGGACTGGTGACGGCGCTGGTCCCCTACCTCGGCTACGAGCGCTCGTCCGCGGTGGCGAAGGAGGCGCTCGCCACCGGGCGGGGGGTGTGCGAGCTGGTTCAGGAAAAGGGGTGGCTCACCGAGGCGCAGCTCGACGACATCCTCGCCCCGGAGA
>JALZKG010000062.1 GCA_030859365.1 Gemmatimonadota bacterium | reverse complement strand
GGATCGCGGCACGGGCGCACGGCCTCCGCTGTGTCCTCTTCGACCGGGGGGCGGTCACGCAGGCGATGATGGAGCACCCCACCTACACCACCTACTTCAGCGGCCCGGAAAAGCTGGAGATCGGCGGCCTCCCCTTCACCACCGCGGGGGACAAGCCGAGTCGGCGCGAGGCGCTCCGCTACTACCGGCGGGTGGTTGCGCATTACCGCCTCGAAGTGCACCAGTACGAGGAGGTGCTCGCCGTCCGGCGGGAGGGAGAAAGCTTCACCGTGCACACCCGCGTCCGGACAGGGGAGCGGCGCTACCGGGCGCGCGGCGTGGTGATCGCCACCGGGTATTTCGACAATCCGCGGCGGCTGGAGGTGCCGGGGGCGGAGCTCGCCAAGGTCAGCAACTACTTCAAGGAGCCCTATCCCTTCTTCGACCAGGACGTGCTGGTCGTCGGAGGTGGCAACAGCGCCGCGGATGCGGCGCTCACCTGCTGGCGGGAAGGGGCGCGGGTCACCCTGGTC
Organism: Gemmatimonadota bacterium; assembly: GCA_030859365.1. Classification (GTDB taxonomy): domain Bacteria; phylum Gemmatimonadota; class Gemmatimonadetes; order Longimicrobiales; family Longimicrobiaceae; genus JALZKG01. The sequence continues at coordinate 3,223 of JALZKG010000062.1, read as the reverse complement.
CACCTCTTCGACGAGCTGGACCGCGGGGTGAAGCCGTGGGTGCGGCCCGACATCGACAACCGCATCGCGGAAGGAGCGATCCCCGCACTGTGGAGGCACCGCGTGGCCGAGATCCTCCCCCAGTCGGTGACGGTGGAAAACCTCGACACCGGTGAGCGCCGCACCCTGCCGAACGACTGGGTGCTCGCCCTGATCGGCTACGTCCCCGACTTCGGATTGCTCCGCTCCCTCGGCGTCGCGGTCGATCCCGACTCCGGCGTCCCTGCCCACGACCCCACGACCATGCAGAGCGACGTGCCGGGTGTGTACCTCGCCGGCGTGGTCGCCGCTGGCTACGATGCCAACAAGATCTTCATCGAGAACGGCAAGCTGCACGGGGAGCTGATCGCCGCCTCGGTGGCTCGGCGGCACCTCGGAGCCGCCGGACCCGGAGCGGGGGGCGACGTCCTCCCGCCACTCGCCGAACTCGGCCTCTAGAAGCGCCTGCTCCGGGAAGCCGCAGCGTCTCAGCCAGCCACCACCGTGCTCCCGATCCCGTGCACCGCCGCGTACCGCAGCAGGGTGTTGACGTGCAGCTGAACGACTTTCTCGACCGGTTTCTGGTAGCCACCCGCGAGCGTGGTGACCACCGGGACGCCCAGCTCCCGGCACGTCTCGTAGACGATGCGATCCCGCTCGGCCAGCTGATCGGTGGTGAAGGCTCCGCCCAGGGGATCCTCCCGGTGAGGATCCGCTCCCGCCTGGTAGAGCACCAGTTCACAGTCCCGAAGCGTCTCGCTCACGAGCTCCGGCAGCTTCGCCAGCCAGGCCGCGCTCGCCTCCGCCTTCACGGGCGACGCGCCGTAGGTGTAGTGCGCGATCCAGCCGAGTCCCAGCCGCCGGATGATGTCGCGGGTGCCGTCGCCGAAGTGCTGATCGCAGTCCAGAATCGCCACGCGCCGCGCCAGCCCGCGAGCGTGTAGCGCGAGCGCGGCGACGAGCAGGCCGTTGAAGGTGCAGAAGGCGTTGCCCTGCTGCCACCCCGCATGGTGAAAACCGCTGGTGGGGCTGAAGGTGCACTCCCGGTGCCGCACCGCGTGCTCCGCCGCGGAGATCATGGAGCCGCTGGTCCACGGCAGCGTTCCTCGGATCTCGTCCAGCGTGTTGCCGAAGCCGTTCGCGACCCTGCCCGCGAGCACGCCGAGCACGTATGCCTGGTCGTGCGCTCGGCAGAAGTCGGTGACGGAGGCCGGTACCGGCTCGACAAACTCCAGCGGCAGACCCAGACGCCTCCACGCGTCCACGACGAGCGCCGGCTTCTGCGCGCTCGGCGAGTAGCTGCGGTTGGCTGCGGCGGTCTGGCGGGGGGAGTAGAAGATCTTGATGGTCAGCCTGGATGTCCCCTCTTCGATAGCAACGATGTTCATCGTTGCGCCTCGGGATCAACGCTCCAGTTCCGCGCGTATCTCCGCGAGTGCCCGCGCCGCCGGGTTCTCCGGGGAGTCTTCAGCCTCCAAGCTCGCAAACAGTCGCTGAGCGAGGTCGGCACGGTCTCGGGCCGACAGGTTCAGAGCTTCGGCTTCGAGTTGATCCCGAGTCAGGGACATGATCAGTGCCAAGTTCGGGTTATGCCTGCACACCCGAAGATAACGCGCAAAGCTCGACACCGCGTCGGCATATCGGGCGCCGACTCCGGGGAACACGCGAGCCTCTCCGAGTGTTGCCCAAAGGATTCAAGCTCAGGCGCGCAGAGCCAGGTGAGATGCTGACCGGAGCCGCTGCAGCTGAACCCCCCTGAAACGCCGAAAACATGCATGGCCCTTCGTCGCCGTTCAGCGCCCTGGTGGGCGGCGCGCGCCAGGAACCTGCAGGGGAGACCTACCGGTACTTACAGCAGAGCGATCAGCTCGTCGCGCGTGAGCTCCGTGTCCCGCAGGATTTTGCTCATGAGCCCAGGCCCCAGGCTCTCGCCCGCGTGGACCGGTACCACCGTCGTGCGGCCGTCCGCGTGCCGCAGGAAGTGGTGACTGCCTTCGATCCGCACCACCTCGAAGTCCGCCTTGCCGAGCGCGCGGACCCACTCCGCTCCCGCCAGTCGCGGGAGTCGGCTCACGCGGCGACGCTGATGCGCCGCACTCCCACGAAGTCCAGTGGCTCGGTGTCTTTACCTTCGACTTCGAGGCACAACTCGATCGCCTCGCGCACTCGCTCCATAAGCTCGTCGAGGGACCTCGCCTGCGTGTGGCAGCCGCGGAGTGCAGGAACGGAGGCCACATAGTAGCCTTCGGTGTCACGCTCAATCACGACGTCGAACTCTCGCTGCATACCCCTCCTGGTGCACGATCCAGTTTACAGCGCTCGGAGTAAGCTGCGGGGAAAGCCGACGGGGAGCAAGGGGGTGGCCGAAGCCGCCCAACGACGATTCTGCCGTGCCACCGCCGGCCAACTGCAAACCGTAGGCAGGCGACAGGCGGCGAACCGCCCCGCGTCTATCCGCCGCCAGGGACCGCTCAGGCGTGGGCGCCCGCCCCGCTGGCGGACTCCTCCGCCGCCCCGTACCCGTCTCCCTCGTACCGCCAGGGCGGCGCGATCACCGGCTCCCCCTCGATCCGCATGGTTCCCTTGTAGCGCATGTGCTCCTCCGGAACCCCGAAGTTGGCACGCTGCAGCTCACGGATGCGCGCCAGGTCATCGGCCGAAAGGTCCGGCAGATCAGGCGCCGCGGCGAACTCCTCCAGCTGCTCCGCGTTGTAGATGTTCGGCAGGGTGGTCATCACGGCGGGGGAGGCGAGCAGGTACTTGAGCGCCGCCTGGCCGATGGTCATCTCACCGCTCTCGTGCAGCCAGCGCAACGCCTCCAGCTTCTTCAGGCCGTTGATGAGCCAGGAGCGCGGGCGGTGGCGGCGGTGATCATTAGCGGCGAACTCCGTATCTTCCGTGTAGCGCCCCTCCAGCATACCCGACGAATGGGTGACGCGCACCTGGATTCCGGTTGCACCCGCCTCCTCGGCGGCGCGAGTCAGCGCCTGCCCCGGGAACGGCTCCAGGACGTTGTCGATCAGCTGCAGGCTGGCGACGCCGCGCCGGCGGATCAGCTCCAACCCCTCGTACAGATAGCCGTTGGAGGGGCCCAGGGCGGCACCCCAGGCGCGGATCTTCCCCTCCTCCCGGAGGCGCTGCAGGGTGTCCCAGATCGCGTCGTCGTCGACGTGCTCCATCTCGGCGTTGTGAAAGGAGACGATGT
>JALZKG010000060.1 GCA_030859365.1 Gemmatimonadota bacterium | reverse complement strand
CTGCTCCGCGGGCTCCGGGGCCGCCGGAGGCTCGGCGGCGGTGGCGCAGGCAGCCGCCCAGAGCGCGGCAAGGAGGATGGCGGAGCGGAAGTCGGGCGGCATCGGAGAAGGCGGACGGATGGGTTCGGAAGCGGGTGGACGGCGTACAATCTCGTGCGGGCGAACGGATTGCACAATCGGAGGTCCGTACGCCGAAGTTGACCTGCGGATCGGCGGGGTGCTAGTTTGGTGATGGAGATATTCGGACGTTCACCTGAACCCCGCACTCGCCGATGACACGATTTCCTGTCCGTCTGGCGGCTTCGCTGCTGGTGTTGTCCGCTGCCGGCGCTGCCGTCGCGCAGCCGGCTCCCGCGCCAGCGGCCGCCGGGGCGGCGCAGATCCCCTTCGAGACGTACAAGCTCCCGAACGGCCTCAACGTGATCCTGTCCCGCGACGCCTCCGTCCCGGTGGTCGCGGTCAACCTTTGGTATCATGTGGGCTCCGCCAACGAACAGCCGGGACGGACCGGCTTCGCGCACCTGTTCGAGCACATGATGTTTCAGGGCTCGGAAAACGTGGGCGACGACCAGCACTTCAAGCGGATCCAGGAGGCGGGTGGAACGCTGAACGGCTCCACCAACCCGGACCGTACCAACTACTACCAGGCCACGCCTTCGAACTTTCTGGAAACGCTGCTCTGGCTGGAAGCGGACCGGATGGGCTTTCTGCTCCCGTCCATGACGGAGGAAAAGCTCGACAACCAGCGCAGCGTGGTCCAGAACGAGCGCCGGCAGCGCTACGAGAACGCGCCGTACGGACTGGCCTACGAGACGATGTCCCGGGCCATGTACCCCGAGGGGCACCCGTACTCCTGGACCACCATCGGATCCATGGAGGATCTGAACGCGGCCTCCATGGAGGACGTACAAAGCTTCTTCCGCACCTACTACGCTCCCAACAACGCCTCGCTCGCCATCGTCGGCGACTTCGATCCGGCGGAGGCGAAGCGGCTGGTCGAGAAGTACTTCGCCGACATCCCGCAGGGACCGGCGATCGAGCGCCCCTCGCTGGCGTCGGTACGCCTCGAATCTCCCAAGGCGCTGATTCTGGAAGACCGGGTGCAGCTGCCGCGGTTGTACCTGGCATGGCACTCGCCCGCACAGTTCGCGGAGGGCGACGCGGAGATGGACGTGCTCGGCCGTGTGCTGGCCGGCGGCAAGAACTCGCGGCTGTACCGGAGGCTGGTTTACGAGGATCAGACCGCCCAGTGGGTGTCGGCGTACCAGAGCAGCCGCCCGCTCGGCGGACAGTTCCAGATCACGGTGCAGGCCAAGCCCGGGGTCAATCTCGCCCGCGTCCAGAAGGCGGTGGACGAGGAAGTCGCGCGCTTGAAGACCGAGCCGCCCACCCAGCGCGAGCTTGAGCGGGCGCTCAACAACATCGAATCGCAGTATGTGCAGGGCGTTCAGACGGTCCTCGGCAAGGCAGACCAGCTCAACGCGTTCTACACGTGGACCGGTGATCCTGGATATGGGGAGAAGGCGGTCGCCCGCTACCGGACCGTGACCCCGCAGGGAGTACAGGCGGCCGCGGGCCGCTACCTGGACAGCGGCCGGGTGGCGCTCAGCGTGGTTCCGCAGGGGCAAACCGAACTGCGAGCGTCCCGATGAACTCCGCCCTCCGAACCAAACCCATCATGAACGCATACTGCCTTCTCCGTTGCTCGGTGTTGGGAACTCTCCTGCTCGCGGTTGCCTGCGCTCCGGCTGCACCATCGGCCGCCGCGCCGGGAACGGCGGCCGTGGACCGTACCGCGGTGCCGGAGCCCGGCCCCGAGCCCACCTTCGACCTCCCCGATGTCCAGCGACGCACCCTGACGAACGGCCTGGACGTCTGGATCGTGCGGCAGGCGGAGCTCCCGCTCGTCACGCTGCGGCTGGTGGTCAACGCCGGCTCGGTGGCCGACCCCGCGAACCAGCCGGGGCTTGCCTCCCTGACGGCCGCGATGCTGGACGAGGGAACGCGGACGCGGAGCGCGCTGGAGATCGCCGATCAGATCGAGTTTCTCGGCGCGAGCCTCGGCACCGGTGCCGGATACGACGCCAGCTACGTTACGCTGTCGACCCTGGCGCGCAACCTCCCTGCCGCCCTGGAGGTGTTCGCCGACGTGGTGACCAGCCCTGCCTTTCCGGAAACCGAGCTGGAGCGGCTGCGTAGCGAGCGGCTCACCTCCATCCTGCAGGGGCTCGACCAGCCGACGGTGCTCGCCAGCCAGCAGTTCACGGAGCGGATCTATGGACCCGCCCATCCCTACGGCCGTCCGGTGGAAGGGACGACGGTTTCGGTCCGCGGCTTCCAGGTGCCGCAGATGCGGCGCGTCCACCAGACCTATTATCGTCCGAACAACTCGAGCCTGATCGTGGTCGGCGACGTTTCTCCCGAGCAGCTGGTGCCGCTGCTGGAGCGAACCCTGGGACCGTGGCAACGGGCCGAGGTCCCGGACATCCGCTACCCCGAAGCGCCGGCCCCGCAGGCGGCGACGCGGGTGTACCTGATAGACAAGCCGGGGGCGGCCCAGTCGGAGATCCGCATCGGCCACGTCGGCGTCGCGCGCGACAACCCCGACTACTTTCCGCTCCTGGTGATGAACACCATCCTCGGCGGCCAGTTTTCCTCCCGGATCAACCTGAACCTGCGCGAGGACAAGGGCTACACCTACGGCGCGCGGAGCGGCTTCTCCATGCGTCGTCAGGCGGGACCGTTCATCGCTTCGGCCGGGGTGCAGACGCCTTCCACCAAGGAGTCGGTGATCGAGTTCATGCGCGAGCTCCAGGACATCCGCGCGTCCCGCCCCGTCACCGACGAGGAGATCGCCTTCGCGAAGGCGAGCATCGTCC
>JALZKG010000047.1 GCA_030859365.1 Gemmatimonadota bacterium | reverse complement strand
GCCGAGCACCACCGACCTTTCCAGGCGGAGCGGGACGGGTAGGGTGGGCATGGGAGCAGGCGCGGGACGCGCGCGCGGTGCGCGGCGCGGAGTCGCGGGTGCGGCGGGCGCCACCTGCTCCAGCGGTTCCGTGGGCAGGCCGTGCTTGCGGTTCAGGTAGAAGCCGGCTACCCGCGACGCGAGCGGGGCGGCGGTGGCGGAGCCGGACTCACCGAACTCCACCACCACCGCGATGGCGATCTCTGGCTCCGCGCCGCGGGGACCGGCAAAGCCGGTGAACCAGGCGTGCGGCCGCTTGGGATCCTCCGCGTTCTGCGACGTCCCGGTCTTCCCCGACAGCTTCCACCGCTGCAGCGCAGCCGCGTGGGCGGTCCCCCCCGGCTCCACCACCCGCGCCATCCCCTGCCGCACCGCGGCCAACGTCTGCGGGCTGAGCCGCAGATCCGTCTCCGGCAGCGCGTTCCCGGCGACACGGGCGACCAGCCGCGGGGTCGGCGCGGTTCCGTTCCCCGCCAGCGCCGCCATGAACTGCGCCATCCGCAGCGGCGTCTGCGAATTCGGCCCCTGTCCGATGGACAGGTTCATCACCTCGCTGGGGGGCGGCTTCCACCCGAAGCGGCGCTGATACCAGCTGCGCCCCTCGGGAAAGATCCCCGCCCGCTCGCCGGGAAGGTCCACCCCGGTCGGCCTGCCGAAGCCCAGCCGGGTGCCTTCCCGCGTCAGCACGTCGAGGCCGAGCCAGACGCCGAGTTGGTAGAAGTACACGTTGCACGAGTGGGCGATGGCGCCGGCCAGGTCCAGGTAGCCGTGTCCGTTCCGGTTCCAGCAGCGGGAGTAGCGTCCCGCGTAGCTGTATCCCCCGGTGCACGCTTGGGGCATTCGGGTGCTCGGGGTGATGACCCCGCGCTCCAGCCCGATCATGGCGGTGGCGAGCTTCCAGGTGGAGCCGGGCGGGTAGATTCCCGCCGTCGCGCGGTTCAGCAGCGGACGCGCGGGGTTCTGTCCCACCGCCTTCCAGGTGGCGGGGGAGATCCGTCCCACCAGTAGGTTGGGGTCGTAGGTGGGGTGGGAGTACAGCGCCAGGATCTCTCCCGTCGAGGGGACCAACGCCACGATCGCCCCGCGCATCTCCTTCGGAAAGATGGCGTGGGCGAAGCGCTGCAGCTCCAGGTCCACGGTGAGCCGCAGGTCCTCCCCCGGAACCGGGTCGACCGTCATCTGAGATGCGAACTGTCCCACCACCGACCCCCGTGCGTCCACCTCCACGAACCGAGATCCCGACGTCCCCCCGAGTGTCCGCTCGTACCCCCGCTCCATGCCGCTCTTTCCGATCACCTGTCCCATCCGGTACCCCTCCCAGGCGGGGTTTTCCAGCTCCCGGGCGCTGATCTCCGCGGCATACCCGACCAGGTGGGCGGTCGCCTCGCCGAACGGGTAGCGGCGGATCGGACGGGTTTCCAGCAGCACACCGTTCATGCCGAGGCGATTTTCCTCGACGCGCGACAGCTGCTCGAAGGAAAGCCCGGCCACGAGCAGCACCGGCTCGCTGCCACCCTCCTCGACGCGGTCGCGCGCCGCCGCCGTCTGGGTCGAGTCCAGGGCGAGCAGCGGGAGCAGCCGGGCGAACCGCGACCGCAGCGAATCGGCTGGGGCGGGTTCGAGTGAAAGGGTGTAGCCGGTGATGGTCTCCGCGATCACCTCCCCGTTGCGGTCTAGGATCGTGCCCCGCGGGGCGGGAATCGGGATGGGGCGGAAGCGGTTGTCGTCCGAGCGGAGGGCGAAGACCGAGTTCTGCAGCACCTGGGTGCGGAAGAACGCCGCCCCGAGCGCGAGAAGCATGGCGCTCAACACGCCGAGCGCGAGGATCGCGCGTGAGCGCTTCGAGTGCGGATGAAAAGGACTCACCGGATCCCGGGGTCAGAACACGAGAAAAAAACTGCGGGACGAGGGGGCGCAAGCTGGACCCCGCGATAGACTTCGGGGAACGCAAAGATAGGCGAATCTTCCCGGAAGCGCCAGGGTACCGAGCGATAGACGGGTCGAGTACGCTTGCGCGGGACGGCCGGAGCGTTATCTTTGCTGCACGGCCCGGTTCCCTTGCCGTCGCTCACACCCGGCGCCCCGCCGCGGCACGCGACTTGACGGCGTCTTCGTTTTCATCGTGCTTCTACGTTCGCGGCGGGCTCTCTGCCCGCTGCACTCTGCCGCACAACTTGCCCGTTCTCTCTAGCTGCAAAGGCATTCCACGCGCATGACCGTTTCCGCGCAATCGTCCGCGGCGACCCGCCCCGGCAACCCGGCGTCCACCGCAGTCGACGGTGTCCTCGAAGTTCTTCCGAGCGGAAGCGGCTTTCTCCGCTCCGCCGCCAACGGCTTCCAGACCTCGGAGGGCGACGTCTTCGTCCCTCAGTCGACCATCCGCCGCTTCGGCCTCCGCACCGGCGACGCCGTGGCCGGTGAGGCGGGGAGCGCCCCTCCCGGGCGCGGCAAGAGCCCGCCGCTCGTCAACGTGCTCACCGTCAACGGCGGCGACCCCGCGGCGATGCGCAACCGCCCCGAGTTCAGCTCGCTGCCCGCCTCCTACCCCGACGAGCGCCTGACGCTCGAGTATCCCTCGGGCCCCGGCGGGCGCGCCGATTACACGAACCGCATCATCGACCTGATCGCCCCGTTCGGCAAGGGGCAGCGGGCGCTCATCGTGGCGCCGGCGCGTGCGGGAAAGACGATCCTGCTGCAGTCCATCCTCAAGGGGATCGCGCACAACTATCCGGAGGCGGCGCTGCTGGTGCTGCTCGTGGACGAGAGGCCGGAAGAGGTGACCGAGATGGAGATGATGGGGATCGGCACGGTGATCTCCTCCTCGTTCGACTGTCCGGCGGAGCGCCACGTGGCCGCGGCGGAGATGACGCTGGAGCACGCGCGCCGCCAGGTGGAGAGCGGCCGCGACGTGGTGATCGTGCTCGACTCATTGACGCGGCTGGCGCGCGCCTACAACAACACCGAGCGCGGCACCGGCCGCGTCCTGACTGGCGGCATCGACGCGGGCGCCCTCGAAAAGCCGAAGCGCTTCTTCGGCTCCGCTCGCAAGGTGCGCGGCGGCGGGGGAAGCCTGACGATCATCGCCACCGCGCTGATCGAGACCGGGAGCCGCGGCGACGAGGTGATCTTCGAGGAGTTCAAGGGGACCGGCAACTCGGAGGTCGTGCTCGACCGGGAGATCGCGGAGCGACGCGTCTACCCGGCGATCAACGTGGATCGGAGCGCGACCCGGCGTGAGGACCTGCTCTTTCCGCCGGAAGCCGTGGACAAGATCCACCACCTGCGCCGGGTGCTCCACTCCCTCCCTCCCGCCGACGCCGTCCAGCTGTTGATCAAGCAGATGGGCGACACCCGCACCAACGACGAGT
>JALZKG010000039.1 GCA_030859365.1 Gemmatimonadota bacterium | reverse complement strand
AAGGGAGCATCCGAAGGGGAGGGGCTGGGCAACCAGTTCCTGACCAATATCCGCGACACCGACGCCGTGGTTCACGTGGTCCGCTGCTTCGCCGATCCGGACGTGGTGCACGTGATGGGCGGTGTCGATCCGGCGCGTGACCGGGAGGTAATCAACCTGGAGCTGATTCTCGCCGATCTCGGGGTCGTGGAGAAGCGGCTGGAGCGCGTCCGCAAGACGGCGAAGAGCGGGGACCGGGACGCGCTGGCCGAGCAGGCGCTCCTGGAGCGCCTGGAGGGTGCACTGTCCGAGGGGCTCGCCGCCCGCGTGGTCGAGGTGGATCCTGCGGCGGAGAAGCTGCTCCGCTCCTTCAACCTGCTCACCGCAAAGCCGGTGGTCTACCTCGCGAACGTGGCGGAGGACGACCTCCCGGAGGGGGACAACGAGCACGTTCGCGCGCTCCGCCAGGCGGTGGGGGCGAGCGGCGAGGCGGCGGAGATCATCCCCATCTCCAGCAAGATCGAATCGGAGCTGGCGGAGCTCCCCGCGGAGGAGCGGCAGGAGTTCCTCCAGTCGCTCGGTCTGGAGGAGCCGGGACTCCACCGACTGATCCGCGCGGGGTACCGGCTGCTTGGTCTGCAGAACTACTTCACCGCGGGTGAAAAGGAGGTCCGTGCCTGGGAGATTCCCATCGGCGCACGAGCGCCCGAGGCGGCCGGGGTGATCCACTCCGACTTCGAGCGCGGCTTCATCCGCGCGGAGACCGTGGGGTGGGCGGACTTCGAGCGCATCGGCTCGGTGAAGGCCGCGCGGGAGCAGGGATTGATGCGCTCCGAGGGGAAGGAGTACGTGGTGCAGGATGGGGATATCCTGCTGTTCCGCTTCAACGTGTAGCGGTTGTGGATCGCCCGCTGCTCCGCTACATTGGAGTGTTGTTCCCCCGAACGGGGGCTTTTGCGTTTCCTGCTCCGCGCGCACCGGCGCGGGGCCTCATGCCCACAGGAAGGTGATTGTTGAGGGACTACGAGATCGTGTACATCTTCGCTCCCGCGCTGGAAGAAACCGCGGTGAACGAAAAGCTGGAGCGCTTTCATGGGCTGCTGACCGGCGAGAACGGCGGCGAGATCACCGCCCTGGACCACTGGGGAAAGCGCGAGCTCGCTTACGAGGTGGAGAACAACACCAGCGGCTACTACGTCGTCACCCACCTGCGCACGGCGCCGGCGCAGCTGCCGGAGTTCGAGCGCATTCTGAAGCTGGACGACGAGGTGCTGCGCTACCTGGTGGTGATCAACGAAGGGGAGCTGTCCACCACACCGGTGGAGGTCCGTCCCGCCCGCGATGAAGACTCGGAAGACGAGGAGGAGGACTAAGCCATGGCACGTTCCAGAAAGACCTGCGGCATCTGCGAGTCGGGCCTCCGGTACGTCGACTACAAGGATGAAAGGACGCTCGAGCGCTTCGTCACCGAGCGGGGCAAGATCCTTCCGCGTCGCATCAGCGGCAGCTGCGCCCGTCACCAGCGGCAGCTCAGCACGGCGATCAAGCGTGCCAGGCACCTGGCGCTCCTTCCGTACATCGCCGGGCACGAAAGCTAGGTGGCCGAGGAGGGCGGAGCGCGGCGAGCCGGGTGGGGTGCCGCCGCGGCGCTGGGTGCGGCGGCGCTCCTGCTCTGGGTGCTCGATCCCTTTCCGCTCTTCGCGGTGTCGCTCGCCACCCTTGTCCTGCTCCTTCCGCCGCACCGTGCGGTGGTCAGCGTGGCAGCGGCGGTGGTGCTCGGGGGGGCGTTGATGATGGCTCCCGCGCGAGACGCGATGGCCGGCACCACGGTCGCCTGGGCGGCAGGGCTGGGCGTGGCCTTCGCCGCCGCGACGCGGTTCGCTCCGGGGTGGGGGGTGCTGTCGCGGGCTCTCGCCGCGCTGGGGGCGAGCCTTGCCGGCGCGGCGGCCTGGTTCGCCGGGACCGGAAGGTGGACGGCGTTCGACGAGGTGCTGCGCGAGCGCTTTCGGCGCGCCGGCTCGCAGATGGTGGCGCAGCTCGGCGGCGAGGGTGCGACCGGCGTGTGGCCGGAGCAGCTC
>JALZKG010000033.1 GCA_030859365.1 Gemmatimonadota bacterium | reverse complement strand
GACCTGCGGGCGCAGGGGCGCGAGATCGCGCACCTGAACACCGCCGACATGCAGGGAAGGGTGCAGAACGCCGCCATGACCTGGGGCGTGGTGGTCAAGAACGGCCTCGCCTACGTGAACGACATGCACAACGGGCTGTGGATCGTGCGCATCGAGCCGGCGCGGGGGCTGGTCGCGGCGCGGTAGGCAGGCCGGGGTTACCATACGAAAAGGGTCGGCTACCCACGAGGAGCCGGCCCTTTTTTGGCTCTGTGCGGACTCACCGGCAGCTGCCATTCCGCTGCACCCCTCCCCCAAAGATCGTCGAGCAGTGAGTGGCGAGTGCCGGGTGGTGTTGACGCCGTGGGGGTGGTTGCGGTCCTGTCCGCGCGGCCGGCGACCCCCTCAGGCGACGGGATCCCCCGCCGCCGCAGAGCGCACGGTGCAGACGATGATCTCCGGGACGGAGAAGAGGCGGAAGGGGACGCCGCTCGCCCCCACGCCGCGGCTGACGAGGAGCGTTCCGCCGCTCGCCAGGTCGAAGCGGCCTCGCGAGTAGTGGCGCGACAGCGGGCCGTGCGCGGACACCAGGGGCCGCCCGCCCGGGAGCGCGATCTGCCCTCCGTGGGTGTGGCCGCAGAGCGCCACCTCCCATCGCTCGCCGTCCAGGTCCAGCACCCCGGACGGAGCGTGCATCAGCACAACCCGGAAGCCATCCGCGCCCCCCAGCGCCGCGGACGCATCGGGATCGCCATACCCCCAGTCGTCCAGCCCACAGATCCAGACCCCGACCCACGGAGCGGGGAGGGGGACGCTGCGGTTGGTGATCAGCGGGATACCGGCCTTTTCGAGCTGCCTCCCGATGTAGATGGCGTTGAAGGCGTAGTCGTGGTTGCCCAGCACCGCGAAACCTCCCAGCGGGAAAGGCAGCTCCCCGAGGCGGCGGATCACCGGGTCCGCGTCGCGGGCGCCGAGCGCCGCGTAGTCACCGCCCAGCAGGAGCACATCCGCCCCGGTTGACTCCAGGGCATCGCACGCGTCCTTCCACAGCTCCGGGTGGGTGGTGGGGCCGGCGTGAAAGTCGGAGGCGTAGGCGATGCGCAGCGGCGGAGCGCCGGCGGGCCATCGCTCCGACACGATCTCGTAGTGGGACACCTCCACGTGGCGCGGGGCGCCGAGCAGCCGGGCGAGCCGCCCCGGCCAGCCGCGGCCGCCGAGGGTGCGCTGAACCCGCCGGAGGGCCCGGTTGAGCGGGGAGTGGCGGCGCCGGCTCATCTCGTCCCCCTCAACTCCATGGCGTCGGCAAGCAGCTCGTACGAGCGCATCCGCGCGGCGAAGTCGTGGGTGACGGTGACGATCATCAGCTCGTCCACGCCGTAGCGCTCCGCCAGCGCAAGCAGCTCCCCGCGCACCCGCTCCGGGTCCCCCACGATGGCCCGCTCGCCTCCGGTGGCGAGGCGGATCCGCTCCGCCTCGGTGTAGGGGTGGGCGAGCGCTTGCTCGGGCGACGGGATGCCGCGGTCCCACCCGCGCTCGATGCGCAGCCGCCACAGCTGCATGCTGGAGGCGAGCCGCTCCGCCTCTGCCGTGGTGGGGGCGCACACCACCGAGATGCCGACGCTGGCGCGGGGCTCCGGGACGTGCGCCGAGGGGCGGAAGCGCTCCCGGTACTCCTGGACGAGTGCGCTTCCGTCCTGCCCGCTGATGAACTGGGCGAAGGAGTAGCCGCACCCCAGCTCGGCGGCGTACTCCGCGCTGCTCCCGCCGGAGCCGAGCAGCCACACTTCAGGCACGCTCGGCGCGCGCGGCATCGCCCGCACGCGGCGGAAGGGGTGCTCGTCGTCCAGCCCATCGCCGATCCAGCCGACCAGGTCCGCCACCTGCTGCGGGAAGTGCTCGATCGCCAGGTGCCCGCGGCCGTACGCGAGCGCCTGCGTCGCGCGCACGTCGCCGCCCGGGGCGCGGCCGATGCCCAGGTCGATGCGCCCCGGGAAGAGCGTTTCGAGCATCCGGAACTGCTCCGCCACCTTGAGCGGCGAGTAGTGGGAAAGCATCACCCCGCCGGAGCCGACGCGCAGCGTCCGCGTCGCCGCGGCCACCTGGGGGATCAGCACCTCGGGGGCGGAGCCGGCGAAGGAGTTTGTGCTGTGGTGCTCCGCCAGCCAGTAGCGCGTGTATCCCAGCCGCTCTGCCGCCTGCGCGAGCTGGATCGTTTCCCGGACGGCCTCCGCCGCGCTTCCGCCGTTGCGGACGGGCGACTGGTCGACCACCCCGAGCTTCAGCGGCGGCATACGGGCGGACGGGCGTGTCGGATCATGATCGGGGATGATGGGATTGGCACGCGGAGAGCAGATGCCGCACGTTGGCCGCGGGATCGCCCTCCCACACGGCGCGGATCGCGGCGACTGCCGCGGCTCCGGCTGTCAGGCACTCCCCGGCGTTCTCCGGGCCGACGCCGCCGAGGGCTACAAGGGATATCGGGGCTTCGCGGCACAGCGCCGCCAGTCCCCTGGTCCCCAGCGGCGCTCCCTTGCCCGGCGTCGGGAAAACCGGGCTCGCCGTCGCATAGTCCGCGCCGTCCCCCTCTGCGATGCCGGCCGCGTCGTGGCGC
>JALZKG010000469.1 GCA_030859365.1 Gemmatimonadota bacterium | reverse complement strand
GCCGAGCATCGTGGGCGGACCGCCGGAGCGCTTGGAGCCCGTCGCGGCGCTGGTGGACGCGCCCCCACGGGACGTGGGGATGGACCGGGGGCTCACCGAGCGACTCGACTCCATCGTGGAGGCCGCGCTCGTCGAGGGCGCCGCGCCCGGCGCGGTGCTCGCCGTCGGCCGCTTCGGGCGCCTGATCCACCACCGCGCGTACGGGCGGCTGGACCGGGACCCCCGGTCCGCCCCGGCGGATACCTCGACCCTCTGGGACCTCGCCTCCGTCACCAAGGTGGTGGGGACGACCACCGCCGCCATGATGCTGGAGGACGAGGGTCGGCTCGTGCTCGACAGCGCCGTGGCGCACTACGTCCCCGGCCTGGACGCGCCGGAGAAGCGGGGGATCACCGTGCGGATGCTGCTGGAGCACCGCGGCGGCTTCGAATCCTTTGCGCCGCTCTTCCGGGAATATCGCGGTCCGCAGCAGTACCTCCAGCAGATCAACCGTCGCCCCCTGCGCGCGCAGCCGGGCGACACCACCGTGTACAGCGACTGGGACCTGATCCTGCTCCAGTTCGTGGTGGAGAGCGTGGCCGGCGAGCCGCTGGACCGCTTTCTCGCGCGACGGGTCTTCGGGCCGCTGGGGATGCGGGATACCCGCTTCGTCCCGCCGTCGGCGCTCCGCCCCCGCATCGCCCCCACCGAGGTGGACAGCGTGATTCGCGGCGGGCAGATCTGGGGCGAGGTGCACGACCCGAACGCGTGGGCCATGGGCGGCGTCGCCGGCCACGCGGGTCTCTTCTCCACCGCGCGCGACCTCGCCGTCTTTGCCCAGACGATGCTGAACGCCGGCGAGTACGGCGGGGTGCGTCTGGTGCGTCCCGAGGCGGTCCCCCGGTGGACCTCGCCGCAGAACCGCGGCTCCAGCCGCGCGCTGGGGTGGGACACGCCGGCGGGCACTTCGAGCGCGGGGCGCTACTTCGGGCCGCGCTCCTTCGGCCACACCGGCTACACCGGCACCTCGCTCTGGGTGGACCCGGACCGCGATCTGTTCGTGGTGCTGCTCACCAACCGGGTGAACCCCACCAGCCGCAACAACCGGCACACGGCGCTGCGGCGCGGCGTAGCCGACGCGGTGCAGGCCGCCGTTCTCGACGCGCCGCTGATCGACTGGGAGGCGCGCCGAGCCGCTGCCGCGCCGCGAGCGCCCCTAGCGCCGATGCCCGAGTAACCCCCTCCACCCTCCGGAACACACCGTCCGATGGCCCAGCCCCGCGAGCGCGTCCCCGTCGTCATCGTCCTGTACGAGGAGATCGCCCGGTCCATGGCCGGCCGCATCGCCGAGATCATGCGCGAGCGCCGCGCGATCGGCGCCCGCGCGGTGCTCGGGCTCGCCACCGGGAGCACCCCCATCGGCATCTACCGGGAGCTGATCCGGATGCACCGCGAGGAGGGGCTCGACTTCTCCGACGTGGTCACCTTCAACCTGGACGAGTACTTCGGACTCGCTCCGGACAGCATCCACTCGTACCATCGGTACATGTGGGAGAATCTGTTCGAGCACATCAACATCCGCCCGGAGAACGTCCACATCCCGCGCGGCGACATCCCCCGCGACGAGGCGGAGGCGCACGTCGCCGACTACGAGCGCGCCATCCAGGAGGCGGGGGGGATCGACTTCCAGATCCTGGGCATCGGCAAAACGGGGCACATCGGCTTCAACGAGCCCGGCTCCGGGGTGGAAAGCCGCACCCGACTGATCGCGCTGGACACCGTGACGCGCCGCGACGCCGCCGCCGACTTCTTCGGCGAGGACAACGTGCCGAGCGAGGCGATCACCATGGGTGTCGCCACCATCATGGAGGCGCGCGAGGTGGCGCTGATCGCCACCGGCGAGCACAAGGCGCTGATCGTGCGGCGCGCGGTGGAGGGGGAGCCGGACCCGGACGTGGCCGCCACCTACCTGCAGGAGCACCCCCACGCCACCTTCTACCTGGACCCGGCCGCGGCCGCGGATCTGACGCGGATCCGCACCCCCTGGGTGGTGGGCGAGGTGGAGTGGACGCGGCAGCGGGAGATCGACGCGGTGATCTGGCTCAGCCAGACCGTGGGGAAGTCGATTCTCAAGCTGGACGCGCTCGACTACCGGGAGCACCACCTGAGCGCGCTGCTCGCCCGCTATGGCGCCGCCGGGCCGCTGAACGGCGAGGTGTTCAACGCGCTGCTTTCCAAGATCCGCGGCCGCAGCCGACTCCCGCAGGGGAAGCGGATCATCGTCTTCTCCCCCCACCCGGA
This sequence comes from Gemmatimonadota bacterium, assembly GCA_030859365.1. Classification (GTDB taxonomy): domain Bacteria; phylum Gemmatimonadota; class Gemmatimonadetes; order Longimicrobiales; family Longimicrobiaceae; genus JALZKG01. The sequence goes on along the minus strand of JALZKG010000469.1, from coordinate 1,212 downwards.
CGACGACGTGATCTCCATGGGGGGGATCCTGAACAAGCTGCACCAGAACGGCAACCGGATCGTCGTCGCCTACCAGACGTCGGGGAACATCGCCGTCTTCGACCACGAGGTGCGCCGCTACCTGGACTTTCTGCGCCGCTTCGGCCGCGACTTCTCGGATGGCGACGGTGCCGGTGGGGTGGAGAGCCGGGTGGACCGCATGGAGCACTTCCTCGACAGCAAATCCGCCGGGCATGTAGACATCCCGGAGGTGCTGCGCATCAAGCAGCGGATCCGCGAGGCGGAAGCGGTCTCCGGGATCGAAACGTTCGGGATGACCCGCGACCAGGCCCACTTCCTGAACCTCCCCTTCTACCAGACCGGCAAGGTGCGCAAGGATCCGATCGGCCCGGAGGACGTGCGTATCACGCGGGAGCTGCTGGAGGCGCACCGCCCGGAGCTGGTCTTCGTCGCCGGTGACCTGTCGGATCCGCACGGAACCCACCGGATGTGCCTGGAGGCGGTGGAGCGGGCGCTGGAGGAGTACAGCGCCCCGCAGCCGGAGATGTGGTACTACCGGGGCGCATGGCAGGAGTGGCCGGTATCCGAGGCCGACGTGCTCGTCCCCCTCTCCGAGGACGAGCTGCGGCTCAAGATCCTGGCCATCTACAAGCACCAGTCGCAGAAGGATCGCGCCCCCTTCCCCGGCCAGGACGACCGCGAGTTCTGGCAACGGGTGGAGGAGCGAAACAGCGGCACCGCGCATACGGTGGACCTGCTCGGCCTGCCGGAGTACTACGCCATGGAGGCGTACGTCGTGCGCCGGGAGGGACGCCCGCTGGAGACGGAAAAGCTCTCCACCAGCGAGCTGGCCGCGCCGCCGCGCCTGCGCCGTGTGACGGACCGGGCACCCGTCGAGCGGCGCGAGCCGGTGGAGGTAGTCTGAGGCGGATCTCCAGCACGCGCCCATGACGGGGATGAGGACGGGGACGGTCGCCGGCGTCGACGGCGGGGGAACGCACAGCACCGTCGCCCTGGCCGGCGCGGACGGGAGGGAGATTCTCAGGCGTCGGGGCCCCGCCGGGCTGGTGGACCCGCGCGATCCCGCCGCCACGGCGCGGATGATCGCCCGGCTGGTGGGTGAGGCGGCCACGGAAGCCGGGCTTGCCGTTCTTCCGGACGCGCTGTGCGCCGGCCTCGCCGGCGTCGGCAACGGTGCCGAGCGGAGGGCGG
>JALZKG010000402.1 GCA_030859365.1 Gemmatimonadota bacterium | reverse complement strand
GTTGGAAGCGGTGCAGGTAGCGCTCCCCTCCGGGATGCGGGGGGGTGGCAGCGTCGCTCACGACCACGTCGGGGATGATCCCTTCCTCGAACACCTGCAGCGCTTCTTCGCCGTTGGGCACCGACAGGGACAGGTGCCCTTCCGCGCGGATCAGGGGATCGAGCTCAGCGGCGATCTCCGCGCGCTCGCTTACAACCAGGATGCGTCCGTGAAACATGGGGGAGGAGCGTTGGCGGGGTGGGGGAGAGTGCGGGTCACCCCTTCAGAGGCAAGCGGCGTTCCCCACGTGTGTCTCTGCCCAAACGAGTGGTGGGCAACGACTTGCCAGAAGGAGCCCGCGTCTCCGCGGGGCGCCGGATCGTTCAGATAAGGAGCGCCGACCGCGGCGTGGGCGGCCAACTCGATGCCGCGGAACGCCTTGCGGGACGTGTGCACTTTTTGGACGATGGATCCGACGGCTTCACTCGCTGAACACGTTCCGGGCACGGCGGGCGGAGATCGGCGCCTCCAGCCGGGCAAGTACCCGGTTGGCGACCGACGCGGCCGTCACTTCGTCCAGCGACATCATCTCCGTGTACAGCTCCAGCGCCCGCTCGGCGTCGACTTCGTCTTGCAGCGCGCCGCGCAGGCCGAGCACGTTGGCGACGTGGGTTTCCACGATCGCTTCTTCGGAGCGGGCGGCCACCAGGAGCAGGGTGCGCTTCGCCGTGCTGCTGAGCCGCCTACGCCGCAGCCAGTTGAACATCGGACCTCCGGTGCGGGTGGGGTCGGGATCTCGGGGCGGCGGTGCAAGATCGGGTCCGGGGAAAGGCTGGTACACCTTTCGCACCTCCGTTATATTCGCCCCCGTCCCCCCTTGCGGACCGAAGACCGGCGAACCTCCATGATCAACCCGTTCCCCTCGTGTGAAGACTTCGACGACCGCGCGCATCAGCTCTACGACGCGGGTGAGTACGACCGCGCGCTGGAGGTGCTGAAGCAGGGTCTCGCCTCCCATCCAGACGCCGCCGTGCTGCACGTGGCGCTCGGCTACGTCCGCATCGCTCGCGAAGAGTGGGCGTGGGGTCGTCGCTCCTTCCAGGCGGCCATCGACCTCGACGAAGAGCATGAGGACGGCTGGGTGGGACTGGGGGAGGTGCTCCTCAAGCTCGGGGACCACGCCGCCGCCCTCCGCTGCTTCGCCCGTGTGGCGGACCTGGGGCTGGAGAACGACCTGGAGATCGGGCTCGCCGTCGGCCGGGCGCTCTACCGGGAAGGTTGCTTCGCCGACGCTCGGCGGCGCTTCACGACGCTCGCCCTCGCCCACCCCGGATCGGCGGAGCCGGTTGCGGCGCGTGGGTACACGCTGCACGCCATGGGGGACGACGCCGGAGCCCGGCGGGATCTGCGGCGCGCCCTCCGGATGGACGCGGAGCTGCACGAAGCGCGCATCTACCTCGCGCACCTACTCTACGACCGCGGTGACCTGGCCACCGCGCTCTCCGAGTTGGAGCAGGTCCCGCCGGCCGAGCACTGGGATCCCCTCTCCCTGTGGCGCTTTCTGGAGTTGAAGCGGACGGTGGCCGGATGCTCCGACGAGCACCCGCCGCTCGCCCCCTGGCGGGACAGGCTGCGGGAGTTGGATCGCGAGCCGGACGCGATCGATCACCTGCTTGCCGAGGTGGAGGCCGCGTTCGACGCCGCCGAGGACTGCCCTCCCTCGCTGACGACGGGGAGCGGCGGGGCTCGGACGGAGATCCGTGCGCACCGGATCCGCACCCCGGACGGAGCGGTCTTCACCGGCAGCTGGCACGACATCGTGGTGAGCATGCGCGACGCGGCGTCGGGGCCGCACGAGACGGTGGAGGCGTTCATGCGGCGCTCGGCGCTGCAGGTGCGCGAAACGACCGGAAGCGATCTTCCGTACCATTCCGCGGAAGCGTTCGTTCGCGCGAGCGAGCGCATCGGCCTGCTCCGCATCGAGGCCTGAGCGGGACGGGGCGAACCGGCGATGACTTCACCCGGAGGGAGCGCGTTTCGACCGCTGAACGCGGCCGAGGACGAGATCGCCTGTCTGCGGCGCGCCGATTCGGAGCCGCCGGAGGCGCTGCGGGAGGCGGTGGTGCGGGTCACGCACGCGGTGGAGGCGACGCTGCGCCGCCTGCTGCGCGACGATCCAGGGGCGGATCTGGAGCTGCGTCTGCACGCCCTCGATCCCGAAGAGCTGTCTGCCGACGAGGTGGTCGCGGATCTCCGCCGCCGCAACGTGCTCCCGCTGGAGCTCGCCGCGGGGTTCCACGAGCTGGTCGGGGTCCGCGCGCGGGGCCGTCGTGGCGAACCGCTCGGTCCCGCGGAGGCGGCGCTCGCGCTGCGTGTGGCGGACGGTGTACGGC
>JALZKG010000381.1 GCA_030859365.1 Gemmatimonadota bacterium | reverse complement strand
GCGCCGACGAGGCGGCGCAGGGCGGGGGCTCCACGCCGCCCCGGATCACCGCGGAAAGCGCGCGACACGACCGGCTGCGTCGGCTCACCGAGAAAGAACCGCCCCTCGCCGCGGCGGTCGAGGCGTGGGACCTGGAGCTGGTCGATTAGCCCCGCTCCGGCTGGTTCGTCCCTTGCAGGAAGAGGACAATCCTCCTTACCTTTGCGCTTTCCGCTACCCGCGGTCGGACGGCTTTCATGACAAACAACAACTTTCAGCAGATCCTCCAGATGGGCCAGCAGGTGCAGGCCCGGCTCTCCCAGCTGCAGTCCGAACTGGAGCAGAAGACCGTCTCCGTGTCGAGCGGCGGAGGGATGGTCACCGTCACCGCCGACGGGCGCGGCCGGATCCGTGGCATCAAGATGGACCCGAGCATCCTGGAGGCCGGCGACGTGGAGATGCTGGAAGACCTGGTGATCGCCGCCGTGTCCGAGGCGCAGACCCGGGCGGAGCGTCTCTACGGCGAGGAGATGCAGAAGCTGTCCGGCGGCCTTTCGCTTCCGTTCGGAATCCCCGGCCTGTAGCCCTCCGTTCTTGTCCGTCATCGACGAACTGACGGGCGAGCTCGCGCGTCTTCCCGGGATCGGACGGAAGACGGCGAACCGGCTCGCCTTTCACCTGCTGAAGGCGCCGCCGGAGGATCCACAGCGCCTGGCGCGTGCGATCCTCGCCGTACGCGAGCGGGTTCGCGCGTGCGACCGCTGCGGCAACCTGTCCGAGCAGAACCCGTGCGCCATCTGCGAAAGCTCCCGGCGCGACACCTCCACGATCTGCGTGGTGGAGGAGGCGTCGGACATCGGCGCCATCGAGCGGACCGGCGAGTACCGCGGATTGTACCACGTGCTCGGCGGTCGACTTTCGCCGCTGGACGGGATCGGTCCCTCGGAGCTCAACCTACAGCCGCTGCTGCAGCGGGTGGGCGAAGGCGGCGTGGGCGAGGTCGTGGTCGCCACCAACCCCAGCGTCGAGGGGGAAGCGACCGCCCTGTACCTGCATCGCCTCCTCGTGCCGCTCGGCGCCCGCGTGACGCGGATCGCGCGTGGGCTGCCGGTCGGTGGTGACCTGGAGTACGCGGACGGCGTCACCATCGCGGAGGCGCTCCACGGGCGCCGAGAACTGTAACCACATCCCCATCCACCCGCCGGCCCGACATGGAGACGCAGCGCATCCTTCGAACCACCGGCCTGACCATTCTGGCGCTGGGAGCCGCGGCCGCGCTGGGGGCTCTGCTCGTCCGGGACCAGATGAGCCGCCACCGGCGGGAGCTGTTCAGCCCGCACCCGCTGCGGCGCCTCGCGGCGCTCGGCTACCTCGGCAGCCGCCCCTCATCGGTGGACACCGTCCTGCTCCTGCGTGACTTTCTCGCCTGGGAAAGCCGGCCGCTGCTTCGACGCCGCGCGTCGGTGCTGCTCGCCCGGCTCGAGGACGCGCTCGTCGCGCGGCCCGCGCCGACGGAGGTCGCGTGATGGCCGCGGGAGCGTCGAGCTGGTCCCTGGGCGAAGCGGATTTCGCCCGCATCAACCGCATCCTGCACGGTTTCCTCATCGAGTCCGGGGCCCGCTGCGCGCTGCTGGTGGACCGCGCCGGACAGATGGTCACCAGCGCGGGCGAGGCTCCGCAGTTCGACTCCGTTGCCTTTGCGTCGCTTGCCGCGGCGGACTTCAGCGCGAACGACCAGCTCGCCTCGCTGATCGGCGAGAAAGAGTTCTCGTCTCTCTTCCACCAGGGAGAGCGAGAGTCCATGTATCTCGCGGACGTGGCGAAGCGTATCATCCTGGTCATCCTCTTCGACAAACGGGCGACGCTGGGGATGATCCGGTTGAAGACCCGGGCGGTGGTGCGGGAGCTGACAGAGATCTTCCGGGAGATGTTCGAGCGGCAGGCGACGACGGGCAGCGCTCCCCGCGTGGAGAACGCGTACGTCGACGCGGCGGAGGACGAGATCGACCGCCTCTTCGGCGGTCTGTAAGGCGCGGCCCATGTCGATGATCAACTACGCCTCGCGCGAGATCAACTGCAAGATCGTGTACTACGGGCCGGGGCTGTGCGGCAAGACGACCAACCTGGAGTACATCTACGAAAAGGTGTCGCCGAACACCCGCGGCAAGCTGATCTCGCTGGCGACCGAGACCGAGCGGACCCTGTTCTTCGACTTTCTGCCGGTGGATCTGGGCTCCATCCGCGGCTTCAAGACTCGCTTCCATCTGTACACGGTTCCGGGGCAGGTGTACTACAACGCCTCCCGCAAGCTGATCCTGAAGGGCGTGGATGGGGTCGTCTTCGTCGCGGACAGCCAGGTGGAGCGGCTGGACGCGAACATCGAGTCCATGCACAACCTGTACGACAACCTGGGCGAGTATGAGATCGACCTCCGGAAAACTCCCTTTGTGATCCAGTACAACAAGCGGGACCTTCCGAACGTTTCCTCCGTCGCGGAGATGGAGGCGCAGCTGAACCCGGATGGAGTGCCGTACTTCGAGGCGGTGGCCATGCGGGGCGTCGGGGTGTTCGACACGCTGAAGTCGGTAGCAAAGCGGGTCATCAAGTCGCTCAGCTGACGCCGGAGAGCCGAGGCGTGCGAGGCATCAACCTCCCCAACCTGATCACCATCGCCCGGATCGGTCTGGCGGTGGTGGTCGCACCGCTCCTCTTCGTCGACTCCTTCGCGGCCCGGCTGGCGGCCTTCTTGATCTTTCTCGCCGCCGCGGTCTCGGACCTGTGGGACGGCCACCTCGCCCGCACTCAGGGGCTGGTGACCGACCTGGGCAAGCTGCTCGATCCGATCGCCGACAAGCTGCTGGTGGCGGCGACGCTGCTCCCCTTCTATCTGATCTCCCACGCACCGGCCGCCGACGGAAGCGTGCCGTCGCCGGAAGGGCGCTTCCCCTGGTTCGGGGGTGTTTTTCCGCTCTGGATCCTGCTGGTGATCTTCGGGCGGGAGCTGTTCATCACCCTGTTCCGCGGCTACGCCGCCCGACGGGGGGTGATCATCGCGGCTGAAAAGGCCGGCAAGTACAAGGCGGTCTTTCAGAACGTCTTCATCGGTGCCGGCATCCTCTGGTACGCGCTCCGCACCCTCGTCAGGGCCCGGGGATGGGAGGATGGCGCATGGGCGTTGTGGGAGGGATTCCACTTCGGATTTGCCGTCGTCACGCTCGCGATCGCGGTGGTGCTGACCGTGGTTTCCATGGTCGTGTACCTGTGGATGTACCGTTCGACCGTCGCCGCCTCGGCGGTGCGGTAGCGACGGCGCGGTGGTCCTCCGGGAGTTCAAATTCCGGGCGCCAGACGGCACTCCGCTCTTCGCCCGCGGCTGGGAGCCGGGGAAGGCGCGCGCGGCGGTTCTGCTGTGTCACGGGATGGGCGAGCACGGCGGGCGCTACGATCGCTTCGCGCGGGAACTCGCCGACGCGGGGATCGCTACCTACGCCCCCGACCTCCGCGGGCACGGCCGCTCCGGGGGGCGCCGCGGCCACGTGCTTCGCTTCCGGGAACTGGTGGACGATCTGGAGCGGACGCGCCAGGAAGCGCTCGGCCGCCTTCCGCCCGGGGTCCCGACCTTTTTGCTCGGGCACTCCCTGGGTGGGCTGGTGGCGCTCCGCTACCTGCAGGAGCTTCCCGGCGCGGGGTTCCGCGGTGCAATCTTTTCTGCACCGCTGCTGGGGATCGCGGTGCGCTCGCCGGTGTGGAAGCGCGTGGCGGCTCGCATCCTTTCCGGAATCCTCCCGTGGGTGCCGTTCGCGAGTGCGAACGAGCCGGCCGACCTGTCCAGCGATCCCGCGGCGAACGAGGCGTTCCGCGCCGATCCGCTCATCCACTCCTGGGTGACTCCGCGGATGTATACGGAGGTGGGGAAGGCGCTCCGCACCGTGCGCCGCCGCCCCCTGCCGTCCGGCCTGCCGCTCCTCTTCCTGATCCCGGACACCGATCGGGTGGTCCGCGCGGACCACGCGCTCGCGTTCGCCCGGTCTCTCCTCGGGGGCGCAAGGGTGGAGGAATTACGCGGGACGCGGCACGAGCCGCTGAACGACCGGGACCGCGACCGGGTGGTGGGGATCATCCGTGAGTGGATCGTGGCCTTCTCTGGCTGAAGCGCTGCCGATCTGGCACAACGAGCGCGGCATCTGTTTTGCGAAAATCGCCGCGAGCCGACTCCCCCCGACGCTGATTGGCTTCCCATACATCGAAACGCAATATGCCCGCCAGGAACGAGGACACCAAGCAGAACCGGCCTCCCGAAGCCGCGGACGAAGGCGCCGTCACCGGCAACGGCCCTGCCGAACTGGAGGAAGCGGAGAGCCCGGCCGCCGCACCTGGGAGCGAAGCGCCCGGCCCGCAGCGCGAAGCGGCGGAAACCCAGGACCGTCTCCTGCGGTTAGCGGCGGAGTTCGACAACTATCGCAAGCGGATGGAGCGGGAGCGGGCGGAAAGCTGGCAGCGCGCCCAGGCCCAGCTCGCCGAGCGGCTCCTGGAGCCGCTGGACGACCTGCAGCGCTTCACCGCCTCGGACGGGTCCGGCCTTTCGGTCGAGAGCGTGCTGGAGGGGGTCCGCCTGGTGGAGCGCAAGATCCTGCGTTCGCTCGAAGCGGCCGGACTCGAGCCGTTGGATGCGGAAGGGGCGGCCTTCGATCCCTCGGTTCACGAGGCACTCGGCACCGTCGCCACCGACGACCGGGCGGCCGACGAGTCGGTGGCGGACGTGTTCCAGCGCGGCTATCGCTTCAAGGGAACGCTGCTCCGCCCCGCGCGGGTCCGAGTGTACCGCTTCGAGGAGTAGACGCTCCCCTTCCGCCCCCGACGATGGCAACGGATACCAAGGACTTCTACCGCATCCTCGGCGTAGCGGAGAACGCGAGCACCGACGAGATCAAGAAGGCGTACCGGAAGCTCGCCAAGCAGTTTCACCCGGACGCCAACCCGAACGACGCGGCCGCCGCGGAGCGTTTCAAGGAGATCTCGGAAGCCTACTCCGTCCTTTCCGACGAGGAAAAGCGCAAGCAGTACGACACCATGCGCCGCTACGGCGCGTTCTCCGGCGGCTTTGGCGGCGGAGGAGCGCCGCGGGGGACCGGCGCACCCGGAAGCGCGGAGCCGGGTGGTTTCTCCTTCGAGAACCTCGGCGACGTCGGGGGGCTCGGTGACCTATTCGGCTCCATCTTCGACTCGGGCCGCCGACGCGGACGCTCGCGCGGGCCGCAGCGCGGCGAAAACGTGGAGTACGCGGTGGAGATCCCGTTCCGCACCGCGGCGCGCGGCGGCAGGCTTCCCATCACCATCCCGGTGACGGAGGACTGCTCCACCTGCGGCGGCAGCGGCGCTCGCCCCGGCACCTCGGTCACGCCGTGCCCCGAGTGCAAGGGCACCGGTACCATCATCTTCGGCCAGGGTGGGTTCGCGGTGACGCGTCCCTGCCCGGCCTGCTACGGGCGCGGCAGCATCGCCACCGACCCGTGCCCCACCTGCCGGGGGCAGGGCAAGGTGCGCCGCCAGCGGCAGATCCAGATCACCGTTCCGGCCGGGGTGGACACTGGCTCCAAGCTCCGCCTGGCGGGGCAGGGAGAGCCGGGCGGCGCGGGCGGCGCGCCGGGTGATCTGCTCGTCACCTTCCGGGTCGTTCCGGATCGCTTCTTCAGCCGGGAGGGGGTGGACGTCCACTGCACGGTGCCGATCAACATCGCCCAAGCGATGCTCGGCTCGCGCATCCGGGTGCGGACGCTGGACGGCAAGGTGGATCTGCGGATTCCGCCCGGGACGCAGAACGGGACCCGCTTCCGCATCCGTGGGCAGGGGGTGGAGAAGGCGGGGCGTCGCGGGGACCAGTACGTGCGGGTGAACGTCGCCGTACCCGAGCGGCTGGACAAGCAGGAGGAGGCGCTGGCGAGGCAGTTCGCGGAAGCCGCGGAGCTGAAGTTCTGACCCCCACCCGGACCGAAAGGGAATCCATGGCGCGCACCTTCGTCGACGCTGATCTGCGGGAGTGGGAGGCGTACCCGTCGGGCGGGCTCTACGGGCTTCCGGACGATGCGAAGCTGGTCTTCCACTGCCTGTCGGACCCGGACGAGCGGCCGAGATTCGTACGCCGGAGAGGGGAGGACAACGCCGAGGTGGCCGCCGAGGTGGAGCAACTCGGCGACGACGAGTTGCGCGCGCTGTTCGCGGAGTCCGAGCCGCTTCCCTAGCGGATCCGCCCTCCCCCCATCACCAGATCGCCGTCGAACATGACCGCGGACTGCCCCGGCGTGACCGCGCGCTGGGGGGTTGCCAGCTCCACCCCGACGTGCCGCTCGTCGATCGCCGCCACCCGGCCAGGAACGGCGGCTCCGCGGTGGCGGATCTGGATCTGCAGCGCCGCGCCGCGCTCCGGCGGCGCTCCGTGCCAGTTCAGTTCCGCGATTTCCAACCAGTCCCGGCGCAGCTCCTCGGCGCTTCCCACCACCACCTCGCGCGTCGCGGGGCGGGTTCCCAGGACGTACAGGCGCCGGCCGTGCCCCCCGCCCAGCCCCTTGCGCTGCCCCACGGTGTAGCGGGCGAAGCCTTCGTGCTCCCCGACGACCGCCCCGTCCGAGGTGACGAGCGCGCCGGGCGCGAGGGCCGGATGGCCCGCCGCGAGCTTCTGCTCCAGCACGTCCACGTAGTTCCCCGTGGGGACGAAGCAGATCTCCTGGCTTTCCGGCTTCTCGGCCGTGGCGAGCCCCAGCTCGCGGGCGCGCTCCCGGACCTCCGGCTTGGTCAGCTCTCCCAGCGGGAAGAGGAGCTGCGGAAGCATCTCCGTGGGGAGCGCCCAGAGGAAGTACGCCTGGTCCTTGGCCCGGTCCCGCCCGCGCAGCAGCCGGGGGTTGCCCGCCGCGTCGGCGCCCATCCGGGCGTAGTGGCCGGTGGCGATGGCGTCGCACCCCAGCGCGGCGCCGCGGCGGAGCAGGTCGCGAAACTTGGTGTTGCCGTTGCAGCGCACGCACGGATTGGGCGTCCGCCCCGCCGCGTATTCCGCGACGAAGTCGTCGATCACGTCGCGGGTGAACTCCCGCTCCACGTCGAATACGTAGTGGGGGATCCCGAGCCGGTCCGCCACCCGGCGCGCGTCCATGATGCCGTCGAGCCCGCAGCAAGTCTGCGACGGACCCTCGCTGTCGCCGTAGCAGAACGTCTTCATGGTGACGCCGATCACCCGGTGCCCCTGCTCCACCAGGAGCGCCGCGGCGACGCTTGAATCCACCCCGCCCGACATCGCGACCAGCACGGTTCGCCCGCTCATCGGCTCCACCCGGTTTCCCTCCCCTGAACGCTCACGCAAAGGCGCGCAGCCGCGCCGTGATGGCGGCGAAGGCACTCGCCGCGCGCTCCACGTCCGCCTCCCCCGTCCCCCGCCCGAGCGAGAAGCGCACGGAGCCGGCGGCGATCTCCGGCTCCACGCCCATCGCCTCCAGCACGTGGGAGATCCGCAGCGCGCCGCTGGAGCAGGCGGAGCCGGCCGACACCGCGATCCCCTCCATGTCCAGGGCGGTGACGAGCAGCTCGCGATCGGCCCCCGGGAGAGACACGTGGGAGACGTGCGGCAGCCGTTCGGCACCGGCGCCGTTCACCACCAGCTCCGGCACCTCCGTGCGCAGCCGCTCCTCCAGCCGGTCGCGGAGCGCGGCGAGACGACCGGCCTCGGCCTCGCGCTCGGC
>JALZKG010000374.1 GCA_030859365.1 Gemmatimonadota bacterium | reverse complement strand
CTGCTGCGCGAGCGAGGATACCGGCACGAGGGCTACCGCGAGCAGCGTCGCCAGTAGCAAACGAAACCTGTTCATTGCGTTTCCTCCAAAGTTTCCTGTGATCGACGGGTGCCGATCAGAGTGGATGATACTGCTGAGTCAGGAACTCTCCAGTCCGATTTCCAAACCGGGCTGCACCGACCGGGAAACGCCGCTCCTTTCCGGTAGAGAGGGAGAGACCACTTGTTCGGACTTCCAGCGCGACGGGACAGCGGTTGTAGAGGGTAGCTGCAGATACGGCGACCGCCAGATCAAGCGCCGGGCAAGCGGGGCGCGGAACTAATCGAGCGGAGGCGGGTTGTTGGCCTCGCGGTAACTTATAGAACGCTCGTTCAGGTTGTCAAGCACTCTGCTGCCCATAATGGATTCAGCGCCGCAGAACCGGCCCGCTCAGCATCATCCTCTACACGCCGGCACCCTTCCCCGCCTCGGGGGCCGCCAGCGCCCTCAGCAGCGCCCGCGCCTTGTTCAGCGTTTCCTCGTACTCGGCGGCCGGCACCGAGTCCATCACCACGCCGGCGCCTGCCTGGACGTGGGCGCGTCCGCCCTCGGCGACCACCGTGCGGATCGCGATGGCCGTGTCCATGGCTTCCCCGCCGTACGCGAAGTAGCCCACCGCGCCCGCGTAGGGGCCGCGGCGCTCCGGCTCCAGCTCGTCGATGATCTGCATCGCCCGGACCTTGGGAGCACCCGACACCGTGCCGGCCGGAAAGGACGCCCGGAAGACGTCCATCGCGGACAGCCCGGGCCGGAGCTTCCCCTCCACGGTGGAGACCAGGTGCAGCACATGAGAGTAACGCTCGATCGCCATGCGCTGTGACACCCGGACACTCCCGAAGCGGGCCACGCGCCCCACGTCGTTGCGGCCGAGGTCCAGGAGCATCAGGTGCTCCGCGGTTTCCTTGGGGTCCGCGAGGAGGTCGCGCGCCAGCTCGGCGTCCTCGGCGGCGTCGTGTCCGCGGCGGCGGGTGCCGGCGATGGGGCGCACCGTGACGCGCCCCCCCTCCAGGCGCACCATGACCTCGGGGGAGGAGCCGACGAGCTGAAAGCCGTCCAGGTCGAGAAAGAAGAGGTAGGGCGAGGGGTTGAGGGTGCGCAGCGCCCGGTACAGATCGAAGGGGGCGGCGGCGAGCGGAAGGGTGAGCCGCTGCGACAGCACCACCTGGAACGCGTCCCCGGCGGCGATGTAGTCGCGCACCCGCTCCACCGCCGCCTCGAACTCGGCCCGGGAGAGGGTGCTCCGGAACGGGGGATCCTCGGCGGCGCTCGTGCCGCCGAGCGCGATCGGGGCGGGAGCCTCAGAGCTTCGCAGTCGGGCGATCAGGCTGGCGATCTGCTGCGCCGCCTCGTCGTAGCGCCGGCGCAACTCCGCGTCGTCGGCGTGATCCGTCTCCACGGCCGCGATGGCGCGTGCCCGGCCGAACAGGTTGTCGATAGCGAGCACGGTCCCCGTCAGCATGAACAGGGCGTCGGGTACGTCTACCCCCTGCCGCGGCGGCGCGGGCAGACGCTCGATGTGCCGGATCACGTCGTAGCCGAAGAAGCCGACCGCTCCGCCCCAGAACCGCGGCAGCCCGGCAACGACCGCGGGGGTGTGACGCCGGATCAGCGCGTCGAAGTCGGAGAGCGGATCCGGTGAGGAGCCCCCCATCTCCCAGCCGTCCGCGGGGGTCCACCGGTCGATCCGGTCGCCGACCAGCCGCCACGCCGAGCGAGGCTCGGTGCCCAGGAAGGTGTAGCGCGCCCACGCCTCCCCGCCGACCACCGATTCGAGCAGAAAGCCGAAGGGGGGCCGGGCGATCTTGTGGTAGGCCGACACGGCCGTTTCCGTGTCGAAGACGAACTCGGACCAGACGGGTACCAGCGCTCCGGCGCGTGCGAGGCGCCGGAACTCTGCGAAGTCGGGATGCAGTCGCATGACGGGAAGGGGAGCAGAGGACAGCGTGAGGGGGGGCAAACTTCCGCACCGACAGCTCCCGTGTCAACGCCGCCGCACCTCCGCCCGTGTCCTCCTTCGGGGTCGCACCTCGCCCCCCGAGGGCGAAAGTCGAGGCCCACCGTGGCGCAACATGGATTGCAAGTTGTTGTGGTGCAAAGCCTTGGATGCTGCCCTCTCCTGGCAGACCTTTTGCCTGTGGACAGGGCAACAGGGGCCCGTTCCGGGTCCCGCTCAACCCGACCGTGGAGATACGGATGAAGAA
>JALZKG010000318.1 GCA_030859365.1 Gemmatimonadota bacterium | reverse complement strand
TCCAGCCCGTGGTGGCGCAGCGCCACCACGGCGTGTCCCGCCTCATGGTACGCGGTCAGCTTCTTTTCCGTGTCGGACAGCACCATGCTGCGCCGCTCCGCGCCCAGCATCACCTTGTCCTTCGCCTCCTCCAGGTCCAGCATGTACACCTTGTCGTGCCCCTTGCGAGCCGCGAGCAGCGCCCCCTCGTTCACCAGGTTGGCCAGGTCCGCGCCACTCATCCCCGGGGTGCCGCGGGCGAGCACGCTGACGTTGACGTCGTCGGCCGAAGGCACCTTGGCGAGGTGGACGTGGAGGATCCCTTCGCGCCCCTTGACGTCGGGCGCGTCTACCACGACCTGCCGGTCGAAGCGGCCCGGCCGGAGCAGCGCGGGGTCGAGCACGTCCGGGCGATTCGTCGCCGCGATCAGGATCACCCCGTCGTTGGCCTCGAAGCCGTCCATCTCCACCAGCAACTGGTTGAGCGTCTGCTCCCGCTCGTCGTGCCCGCCGCCGAGCCCCGCGCCGCGGTGGCGGCCGACGGCGTCGATCTCGTCGATGAAGATGATGCACGGGGCGTGGCTCTTCCCCTGCTCGAACAGATCGCGAACGCGCGACGCGCCCACGCCGACGAACATCTCCACGAAGTCCGAGCCGGACATGGAAAAGAAGGGACGTCCCGCCTCGCCGGCCACCGCGCGGGCGAGCAGCGTCTTCCCCGTGCCCGGGGGCCCCACCAGCAGCGCTCCCTTGGGGATCCGGCCGCCTAGGCGGCTGAAACGCTTCGGGTCCTTGAGGAACTCCACGATCTCCTGCAGCTCGTACTTGGCCTCCTCCGCGCCCGCCACGTCGTCGAAGGTGACCTTCGGCGTGTCCGCGTTGACCAGCTTCGCCTTGCTCTTGCCGAACTGGAACGCCTTGTTTCCACCGGACTGCATCTGCCGGAAGATGAAGATCCAGAAGCCGATGATGATCAGCCAGGGGAGAAATCCGAGCAGCATCCCACCCCAGTCGCGGTCGGCCTGGCGCGCGGTGATGGTGACGCCGCGCGCCTCGAGGTCGGCGATCAGCACCTCGGAGTCTGCGACGGGAAGACGGGTGCGGAAGCGACCCACCTCCCCACGCTCCCCCTGAACGGGGGAACGGAGATCACCCTCGATCTCACGCCCCTCGATGATGGCGACGCGGCCGACGTTGCCGCGCTCCAGCTCACGCTTGAACTCCGAGTAGCCCAGCACCTCGACGGTCTGCTGCCGCCCCTCGATCATCGTCAGGAGGGCGAACGGCACCAGAATGATGAGCAGCCAGAGCGATGCCGTCTTCGAGCGATTTCCCCAGCGGTTGCGGGGTGCCTTGGGATCGCGATCAGCCATGATCCTTGCCTGAGAAGCGTGAAGCGTCACCCCGTCCGCAGCGCGCGGCGGCAGGTGAGCGTCCGGAGGTCACAGGCTGCCGATGAACGGCAGGTTGCGAAAGTCCTCCGAGTGGTCCAGTCCGTACCCGATCAGGAACTCCTGGGGAGCGTCGAAGCCCACCCAGCGTGGCTCCCGCACCAGATCGGCGGCGATGTGCTTGTGGAGCAGCGCACACACCTCCAGCGAGCGCGGGCGTCGCTTCTCCAGCAGCGGAATCAGCCGGTTCAGCGTGGTCCCGCTGTCGACGATGTCTTCGGCGATGATCACGTGCCGCCCCTCCAGATCCGCGCTGGGGTCGTAGAGGAGCCTCACGTCGCCCGACGACACGGTGCCTGCTCCGTAGCTCGCCGCGACCAGAAAGTCCACCTGCAGGGGCCGGGCGATCTCCCGTACCAGATCGCTCACGAAGATGAAGCTCCCCTTGAGTAGCCCGAGCACGAGCAGATCCTCGTGCTCCGGGATTCCGGCGGCGATCTCCTCCCCCATCTCCCGAACCCGGCCGGCGATCTCTTCCGCCGTGTACACGATGCGGCGGAGGGGGCGCCCCCCGGTTCGGGCGAGAACGGATTCGGTTTCAAGCATCGGAGAGCCGAAGAAGGAGTGCGTCGTCGCCGGGGTACGGCCGGAGTCCCTCGGCGACGGCAAGGTCCGCGACCCACACCAGCGCCCCGTGTGCGTCGGCGAGCAGCGGGACGGCGGGACGGAGCGGGCGCGGCACCCGCCGCTCGATCAGAAGCTTTTTCAACGTTTTCGTGCCGCCGGGGGTACGGATCCGGTCCCCCGAGCGACGGCCGCGAAGGCAGAGCGGAAAGCGGAGCCCGTCCCAGCGGAGCTCGGC
>JALZKG010000280.1 GCA_030859365.1 Gemmatimonadota bacterium | reverse complement strand
CGGCGTACACGTCGGCCCGGGTGTGGGCGGCGTCGGCGAGGAGCAGATCGCTCCCCAGTGCGTGTCCGCGCCGGGTCTCGTAGCGCGACACCCCGGCGCTGACCGCCGCGGAAATGAGCATGACTCCGATGGTGAGCACCGACGCCTCCGGGTCTCCCCCGCCGCTCGCCAGCCGGCGCAGGGCCTGCGCCGAGAGCTCGAAGACGGTGATGGACAGGATCGCGACGATGGCGAGCGCCCCAAGCGTTTCGAACTTGGCGTGGCCGTACGGATGCTCCGCGTCGGGATCGCGGGACGCGATACGCGCGAGCACCAGCGCCAGCAGGTTGTTGCCTCCGTCCACGGACGACTGCGCCGCCTCGGCCACCACGCTTAGCGTTCCCGTCGCCAGGCCGACCGCGGCCTTGGCGGCTACCAGCACGACGTTGAGCGCGAGGGTGATCCAGAGCACCCGGCGCACGGCACGGTGCCGTTCCGGGGTCCACGGGGCCGGGCGGACAGATCCGTTCATGGGGGAGGGTGGGGGCGGAGGGGCCGCACGGGGGATCAAGCTGCCGCGCCCAAGCCCCTGCGGCAAGTCCGAACGGGACACGGATCCGGGGGTATGCCGCCGCACTCACCCCCTTCAACCCACGTACGCCGTGCCCGAAACCACAAGCGCTGCCCGCCACTCCCGCGCCGACCTGGTGCTCGGCGCACTGGGCGCCGCGGCCGTGCTGCTGGCGCTGGTGCTCTGGCTGTGGCCCGCCCCCGCCGAGCCGCCCCCCTCCGGTGCACCACCGGCGGTTTCGCTGGCCGAGCCGACGGGGGAGGCCACCCTGGCTGGCCCCGTGTCGCTGGTCTTCCGGACGTCCGCCACGATTCAGCCGGATCCGAGCGGCTGGGCAGCCGGGGAGTTTCATCTGCACGCGGCGATCGACGGAGCCGAGCGGATGGCGGCACCGGGAGAGATCCAGCGGCTCGGGGGGAACCTCTATCGCTGGCAGCTGGGTACGCTGTACCCGGGCAGGCGCAGCATCCGTCTTTTCTGGGCCACGCCCGACCACCGCGCCGCTCCCGGGGGGGACTCGGTGGTGGTGCGGGTCGTCTTGCCTGCGCAAAGCGGGAACTGACAAACGGTTGTGGGGTGTAACCCGTCGGAGGAAGGACGGAGCGGGCTCGGTGGCACGTTTGCTGTAGTATCGTTGCAAGCAGCTGCGCGTCATCTTGACTTTCGCCCGGTCGCTTTGCACTTTCCAAGAGCACTGCTGGTGAAGGTGGTTCGCTCGGGCACGGCGGTGCGACGGATCGATGAGTGTGAAGTTGGCTGGGCGTTGCGTTCGCGGAGGGTTCGATCTAACGTTCGCTAGCGGTCGAGAGTTTTATTTTCGCACCCGATTGTATAAGAACTCATGATCTTCCTCACCCTGCTTCGACTGACCCCGTTGGAAGTAGTGCGCGACATCCCGCGTGACGGCTCGGCACTGGTCACGTACGCGCTGGTGGTGCTCTTTGTCGCATTCGTCTGGTATGGAAATCGGCGTCGCTCGGCACCGCCGGTGCGGGACGCACGTTCAGCTTCACCACGCGCTTCGTAAAGGAGGACAGGCGACATGTTCAAGAATCTGGTGGCATCGGAAGGCAGCAAGAAGAAATCCGCTACCTTCGGTACCCTCGCCACTTCGGTGGTTCTCCACGGGCTTCTCGTCGCGGGCGCCGTGGCGGCATCCGTCGTGGTGCCCGAGGTGACCAAGTCCGAGGAGCTCGTCGACTTCGTGGAGCTGGAGCCGGAGCCCGAGCCCGTCGAAGCGGAGCCGGAGCCGGAGCCGGAGCCGGAAGTGCCCGAACCTGCTCCCCCGGAGCCGCAGCCGGTGGCGGCTCCGCCGCCCGTGGCGCAGGGCTACCAGGAACTGGTTCCGCCCAAGGAGCCGCCCCCCGCCATCCCGGACGTAGACGTCAAACAGCAAGCGGTGAGGGTGGAAGACTTCTCCGGCGTGGGGCAGCGCGGCGGGGCGTCGGACGGGGTTCGCACCGGGGTGGCGCAGAGCACCGCGGAGCGCGAAGCGCCGGCGGATCAGGGTGTGTACGAG
Organism: Gemmatimonadota bacterium; assembly: GCA_030859365.1. Taxonomy (GTDB): domain Bacteria; phylum Gemmatimonadota; class Gemmatimonadetes; order Longimicrobiales; family Longimicrobiaceae; genus JALZKG01. The sequence continues at coordinate 1,327 of JALZKG010000280.1, read as the reverse complement.
CTGTCGGTGGTGTCGGAGCAGCCCAAACTGCAGAATGGACCGGAGATCGCACGGCAGCTCCAGCGCCAGTACCCGCCGCTGCTCCGGGATTCCGGGGTGACGGGGAGCGCGACCGTCAGCTTCGTGGTCGGCGCGGACGGCAGAGTGGAGGGCGCAAGCGTGACGGTGGTCAGCTCGACGCACGAACAGTTCGGCGAAGCGGCGAAGCGGGTGGTGGAGCGGATGCGCTTCAGCCCGGCCAGGGTGAACAGGCAGGGTGTGCGTGTTGCGGTGACGCAGCCGATCGCGTTCAACTTGGAGCGGTAAGAAGCAGGTCGGCGTGCCATGGTGCGGATCACCCGCACCGTGGCGCGTTGGAGAAGGCGGCGGTATTTTGATCGGTGCGCCGCCTGGGGCGCAGCCGGACATGGGAACGGATCCCACACCATTTTCGAGATGCGCACGCGCGCGAGGAGAAGCAATTCATGAACATGTCGATGGCCGAACTTTGGGCAGAGACGGGATGGGTGAACCGCTTCATCCTCCTGATCCTGATCCTGATGAGCGTGATCTCCCTCTCGGTCGCTGTCGCAAAGTGGTTGCGTTTCCGCAAGATGGCCAAGGCGACGCGTGCGTTCGCACCGCAGTTTTCTCAGGCTCTCGAAGAAAACAACGTTCCGGCGGCGCTCGAGCTGGCGGAACGTTATCCGAACTCCCACGTCGCGACCGTGCTCGGTGAAACGCTTCGCGAAGTTGCGCCGCTGCTGGACAACCCGCGCGCCGCGGGTGCCGCCATCGTATCGGCGGAGCGCTCGGTGGAGCGCGAGCAGATCCTGCTCGCCAACGACCTGAAGTCGGGACTCGGCATGCTCGCAACCATCGGCGCGACGGCGCCGTTCGTCGGGCTGCTCGGCACCACGCTCGGGATCGTGAACGCGTTCACGGGGATGGGTGAGTCGGGAGCGGGTCTGGAAGCGATATCCGCCGGTATCGCCGAGGCGCTGCTCGCGACCGCCATCGGCCTCGTGGCAGCCATCCCGGCGGTGTGGCTGTACAATTACTTCACCGCTCGCCTGGACACGCTGTTCTCGGAGTTGGCGTACGCCGGCCGCGAGATGATCGACTGGATGATGACGCGCCAGGCCAAGATGGACCTGGCCGCGGACGCCAAGCGGAACCCCGCGTTCTCGGGAGACTGAATCCATGGCATCGAAAATCGGCGGCAGCGCCGCGTACGGAGGCTCCGCGGTTCCCGCGGTCACGGGGATGACGGGGAGCGAGGTCACGGCGGACATCAACGTGACGCCGATGATCGACGTGATGCTGGTGCTGCTGATCATCTTCATGG
>JALZKG010000276.1 GCA_030859365.1 Gemmatimonadota bacterium | reverse complement strand
GCCGAGCTTCAACCCCTCCTCCAGCGTGGCGACCACCGGGATGTCGCCACCGTATCCGAGCACCTCGCGGGCGGTGCGGCCCGCCTGGCCCGAGTCGATCACCGCGGTCACCCGGTCGGGGAGGTAGCGGATGGCGCTGTTCGCGGTCTTGGAGTTTTCGGGGCTGAAGCGCCCCTCCGACAGGATCAGGTACCGTGCCTCGTTCACGCCTCGGGTACGGGTGCGGGGGGAGCGGCGAGCCGCTCGAGCATGGCGGTGATGTTCAGCTCGGCGGCGGAAGGGTGGGCCCAGCGGGCCGCTGCGGGAAGGCGGATCTCCAGCGCCGCGTCGCGCATGGAGCGCCGGAAGCCACGGCCCTCCAGGAGACGGTGGATGTACAGCCGGCGGACGATCACCAGCACCGTGGCGAGCACCGGCACCGCCACCAGCAGCCCGATCAGCCCGAGCAGCTCGGCCATCACCAGCACGCTCAGGATGGAAAGCACCGGCGGAAGATGGATCTGGCGATCCAGGATGATGGGGATGATGACGTTGGCTTCCAGCAGGTGCACGATGACGCCGAGCAGCACCACCAGCAGCGCCTGCGTCGGACCGCCCGAGGGGAGGACGAAGAGCGCGGGGAGCAGCGTGGATACCAGCGTCCCGAAGAACGGGATGATGGCCACCGCCGCGGTGAAGACGCCGAAGGCGAGCGCGTACGGGACATCGAGGATCAGCAGCCCGATGTAGGTGAGCACCCCGAGCACCGTCATCGCGATCAGCTGCCCCACGAGCCAGGCGCGCAGCGTCCGCCCCAGCTCGGCGAAGATGTCGCGCACCAGTTCGCGGTGCACCGGCGGAGCAAGCGCCACCGCCCCTTCGCGGTACAGCGACGGTCGCAGCGTCATGTAGATCCCCATCACCATGACGCTGAACACGTCGATCACCACGTGGAGTCCGCTGAAAAGGTACGGAAAGAGGCCCGCGAAGTACCCGCCTATGCCGGCGATCATCCCCGCGAGGTAGCCGGCCTCCCCTCCCGGCGCGGGAACCGAGCCCGCGAGCACCGGGAAGCGCGACAGGTACTCGGTGAGATTTTGCTGCCAGAGCGTGATCAGTGCGGGAAGGGTGCCGAGGAGCCCCTGCATCTGCTCCAGCATAGGCGGCACGATCAGCCACCCGACGCCCCCGAGACCCGCGAGCGTGAGCAGCAGCGCGAGGGCGAGCCCGATCCCGCGGGGCACCTTGAGCCGTCGTCGGAGAAATTCCGTGATCGCCCCCAGGTACAGCGAGAAGAGCGCCGCGATGAAGAGCAACAGAAGGACGCGGCCGACGCTGTAAACGAAAAAGAGCAGGAGCGCGGCGAAGATCGTCGCGATCAGCACTCCGTACGCGGGACGGGGGCGAGTGGCGGTGTCGCTCACGCGCGTCCGCGCTCCTCCTCTTCCAGCGCCTCGAACTCCTCCAGCAGCTCCGCGTCGTGCACGGGACCGTCCGCGCCGGCGCCCAACTGCCGCGCCTCCCCGCCCTCCAGCCGCCGCGTTTCCTCCGCAGGAGCGGGGGGGAGCACCCCCATCTTCCGCTTCAGCTCGAGGAGGTGGCTTTCGGCGTCGTGGGTGCTGCCGAGCTGAGCGAACTCCCGCTCCAGGGGATCGCCGCTCAGATCCTCCGACACCTCCGCGGCGGCGAGCGCCCGCCGCTCGTTGTCCTCGATCTTGCCGGCCATGCGGTCGAACGCCTCGAAGGAGGAGCGGTCGGAGAGGCCACTCATGGTCTCGTGGATGCGCCGCTGTGCCTCGGCCCGCTTCTGCTTCGCGATCAGGAGGTTCTTCTTGCGGCGCGCCTCCTCGATCTTGGTGTTCATCTGCCGGAGCGCGTCCTTGAGCTTCTCCGTCTCGTCGGCCTGCCGCTGCCAGGTGTCGTGCAGCGAGTGCGCGCGCTCGGCGTACTCCTGCTGCCGCACCAGCGCCTGCCGCGCCAGGTCGTCGCGCCCCTCCCGTACCGCGAGCATCGCGCGCTTCTCCCACTCCCCCGCCTGGCGCAGCTCGTCCTCGGCCTGCGCCTTGAGCTTGCGCTCGTCGGCGATGGCGACCGCCACCTCCTGCTTCGCCCTGGTGAGCTGCTCTCGCATGTCGAGGATGACCTGATTCAGCATCTTTTCCGGGTTCTCGGCCCGGGCGATCGCATCGTTCAGGTTGGAGCGCAGCAGCGTCGACAGCTTGTCGAAGATTCCCATGTGGATGCGTCCCTAGCAGGTGCGAAAGGGGGCGAGCTCCTCCAGGTGTCCGGCGAGCGCCATCCCGAAGGAATCGATCGTCGCCTGGAATTCGCTGAAGTCCAGGTTCTCCAGCTCCAGCGTTTCGGTCAGGATCACGTCCTCCCCCTCGATGCCGTAGGCGCCGTGCACCAGGTCGGTGGCGTTCAGCTCCAGCAGGCGCCGGTACAGCTCCGCGCAGCGCCGCTCGCTGTCAGGCACGTCCAGCACCTTGACCCGGAAGATGAGGAGCGGGGGCGAGTGGTTGACGATGATACGCACGCCGTCGGCGCCGGCGCCCGCCACCGCCCACATCCCCTCCCCCACCTCCTCATGCTCCAGGTCGGCGCGCAGCAGAAAGCTTTCCAGATCGTCTTGAGTGATCATTCAGGAT
>JALZKG010000219.1 GCA_030859365.1 Gemmatimonadota bacterium | reverse complement strand
GGTCGGTGAAGCGCTTCACCGTCGCGCCGCCGTCCACCCGCGCCGCCACGATGTCGCCGTCGCCGACCTCGCCGGTCCCGGCCGGCTCGATCAGCACCAGGTCCCCGTCCAGGATCCCCGCCCGCTCCATGCTCCGGCCGGCGACGCGGAGAAAGAACGAATCCGGCGAGCGGACCAGCGCCGGGTCCACCCCGTACTCGCGCTCCACGTTGTCGCGCAGCAGGACGGGGTCGCCGGCGGCGACTCGGCCGTACAGCGGGATCAGGGTCGGGGCGCGCCGGAGGTCGAGCCCGCGGATCCGCACGCCCCGGGAGCGCGCGCCGTCGCGTTCGATGTACCCCTTGTTGGCCAGCGACTGCAGGTGCTCCGACACGGTCTTGGTGGAGCGAATTCCGAACTGCCGTCCGATCTCCCGGATGCTCGGCTGGTAGGTGTGCTCGCGGAGGTAGTCGGCCAGGAAGTTCAGGATTCGGCGCTCCACCGCAGACAACGTTTCCGGCATCGAAGCCTCCCCTGAAAGGGATTCAGATGGGCAGCGCGACCGAGCACTGCTCCCCCAAGCTAGGACGGCGGGCTTTCAGCGTCAACGGAGCCGGGCGCGGCTCCGCGCCGCAGGCGCTCCCGCGCTGTCCGTATCCGAAGCTCCGCCTCGGAGCGTCCGAGCAGCGCAAGCACGTCGCCGATCCCCGGGCTCGCGGAGCTCCCCACCAGCGCGAGACGCAGCGGGTGCACCAGCTTGCCGAGGCCGGTGCCCGCCCGCTCCGTCGCATCCCGCAGCGCACTCTCCAGCGCAGCGGGCTCCCACGCATCCACGGCGGCGATCGCCCGCCACGCCGCGTCGAGCTTCGCCCCGGCGTCGGCGGGGTCCTTCCAGTGCTTCGCCACCGCCGCCACGTCGTACTTCTCCACCCCCGGCGTGAGGTAGACGCGTGCCTGAGCGGCGATCTCGGAGATCGTGCGGGAGCGGACGCGGAGCAGCTCGAGGAGGGTGATGAACCAGTCGTGCCGATCGGCGATCTCCGCTTCGCCGACCAGCCCCTCCGCGACCAGCGCGGGACCCACCTCAGCGAGCAGCACCGTGGCGTCGGTGCGAGCCAGGTACTGCCCGTTCATCCAGTGGAGCTTGACCGGGTCGAGCACCGCGCTCTTGCGGTTCACCCCCTCCAGCGAGAAGAGGGAGATCATCTCCCCCAGCGTCATCACGTCCCGGTCTTCCCCGGGGTACCAGCCGAGCAGCGCCAGAAAGTTGACCAGCGCGTCGGGGAGGATCCCCTCGGTCCGGAACTCCCCCACGGCGGTCGCGCCATGGCGCTTGGACAGTCGCCTGCCGTCCGGCCCCAGGATCATCGGCAGGTGCGCGAAGGTCGGGACCTCCGCGCCGAGCGCCCGGTACAGCATGATCTGCTTGGGCGTGTTGGAAAGGTGGTCGTCGCCGCGGATCACGTGGGTGATGCGCATGTCCATGTCGTCGGATACCACCGCCAGGTTGTAGATCGGCGTGCCGTCGGAGCGCAGGATCACGAAGTCCTCGATCCCGTCGTTCGCGAAGCGCGTCGGGCCGTGCACCGCGTCGTCCCACGCCGTTTCCCCGGGCGGGACCCGGAAGCGGATCGCGTGCGGCTCACCGGCCGCGGCGCGGCGCTCTGCGTCCGCCCCATCGCACGCGGTCCACCGGGGATCGTAGCGGAAGGGGAGGCCGGACGCCTCCGCCTCGGTGCGCCGGGCCTGCAGCTCCTCGGCGCTGACGAAGCAGCGGTACGCCTTTCCGGCCGCCAGCAGCCGCAGCGCTTCGTCGCGGTGGCGCGGAAAGCCGTCCGCCTGGTGGCAGGGGCCCTCGTCCCAGTCCAGTCCCAGCCAGCGCATCCCTTCGAGGATGGCCTCGGACATCTCGTCGCTGGAGCGTTGGCGGTCGGTGTCCTCGATGCGGAGGACGAACACCCCGCCGAGACTGCGCGCGAAGAGCCAGTTGAAGAGCGCGGTCCGTGCCCCGCCGACGTGCAGAAAGCCGGTGGGGCTCGGGGCGAAGCGGACGCGGGGGGCGACGGCGGAGTCCATGACGGAGTCTGCGACGGTACTCACAGGTGGTAGGTGGTGAACAGGCTCTTTTCCGACTCGCCTTCGATGTTGGCTTCGAGCTCCACGTAGCGCTCCAGCCCGCTCCCGGCCAGCTTTTCGCGGAACAGGTGGTCCAGCTGGAACACCCCGGCGGAGTTGCTCATGCGGATGCGTACCCGCACCGGCTTCCCGTCGCCGCTCTCCAGCTGAACCGATTCGATCGCGGCCGCCGACAGCGAGTGGATGCTGGTGGAGCCGGAGGCGACGGAGATGCGCGAGCGGCCCGCGGCCATGTCCAGCGCGTCGGCCACGCGGACGATCCCGGCCTCCAGCGTCAGCGGCCGTCCGCTGGTGCGGTGACCGATGATGGCGTGCAGGATCTCGGAGCGGAGGATGGTGGCGGTCGCCGTGTCGTAGACGCCGTCCAGCAGCCGGCGGAGCTTGTCCTGCGCCACGAAGAGGGAGAACGCCTCGTGATCCAACCGGTGGATGGACATCCCCACGTCGTGGAAGAGGGAGGCGAGCACCACCACCACCTCCGCCTCCTCGTTCTCCATTCCGTACTCAGAAACGACGCCCGGTTGCACCCCGTGCCGCAACAGTAGCCGGAGCAGCTTGTCGGCGATGTTCATCACGATCTTCACGTGCGTCGGACCGTGGTCGGTCATCCCCAGCCGCTCGACCGCGTTGACGTTCGCCGCGAGCCACAGGGCGTACAGCTCGTCGTCCTCGTTGACCCGGCGGATCAGCTCGGAGAGGCGGGCGCCGCGAAGCCCCGGCACATTCATCATCAGCCGCCCCGCGAAGCGCTCCGCGACCGTGTTCCCCCGCTCCTCCTGCGTGTCCAGACCCGCCTTGGTCATCGGTCCTCGGTCCGTGGAATAGTCGTGTGGCCTTGCCGGGTGAGCATCGCGCGTCGGGTTGCGCGGCTCCGGGCGCCGCCATTATTACCCCCGGAGGTTCCCCTGTCCACTGCGCGGCCCCGAGCGCCCTCGCTTTCCCCACCCGCACCATGTGGCTCCTCCCCGTCTTCGGCCACCTCGCGTCGCTCGCCGCGCGCACCTTCTACCACCTGCGGATCTCCGGGGAGCCGCCCCCGTCCGCGGGTCCAGTGCTGCTGGTCGCCAACCACCCCAACTCGCTCCTCGATCCGGCGCTGGTCGCGGCGGCGGCCCGCCGTCCGGTCCGCTTTCTGGCCAAGGCGCCGCTCTTCTCCGACCCGCGGGTGGGCTGGCTGGTGCGCGGCTCCGGCGCGGTTCCCGTGTACCGCCGCGCCGACGACCCCTCGGCGATGGGGCGAAACGACGACACCTTCCGCGCGGTGTGGGAGGCGCTCGCGCTCGGCGATGCGGTCGGGATCTTTCCGGAGGGAACCAGCCACAGCGCCCCGGGGCTGGTCACCCTGAAGACGGGCGCGGCCCGCATCGCGCTCGGCGCCGCCGCAC
>JALZKG010000018.1 GCA_030859365.1 Gemmatimonadota bacterium | reverse complement strand
GCTTTGCTCTCCGGGGCGGCCTTGCCTTCCGCCGGCTTGGGCTCGCTCTTCGAGTCGCCGGAGGAGGAGCCGCCCGGCTTGTCCGCATCCGCCGCCTTCTTGTAGCTGTCGTTGCGGTAGTCGGTGATGTAGAAGCCGGAGCCCTTGAACAGGAACCCGGCGCCGGCGGAAAGCCGGCGCTCGGCGGCGGTGCCGCACGCCGGGCACTCGGCCACCGGCGGCTCGGACATCCGCTGAACCTTTTCGAAGGCCGTCGCGCAGCCGGGACAGCGGTACTCGTAGGTCGGCATCTATGGGGTCACGAACGTGGAAACGGCGTCGGAACCCGAACCGACGCCGTGCGCAAAGGTAACGGGGAGCCCTGCCCGCGGGCAACGGAGCGGGCCGGGCGGGTACGAGCCGGCGCCTTCGCCCGAGCGGATCGCGGCTGTCCTGATGCTCGATGCACATCATCAAAGAAGATCGAAATCAAAGAAGATCGACAGGTGGCGGAAATCACCCGTTGCCGACGATCGGCTCATCTCTGGCCTCGCTCTTCTCCTCGCCGGGATGCTCCCCGTGCCTACCGCAGCTCAGGGCATGTCGGCGGGCCGCCTCGTGGTAGATAACGATCTGATCGGGATTCGTGGGTGGGGTGCACCGCCGGATTACGACTATACCCACGGAACCGAAGTCATCATCCACCTTGATCACCGCGCCGGGGTGGGGTCACCTCCTCTCCGGTACACCGACGTGTCTGGAGGGACGGAAGGCAGACGGCCCCTGTCTCGCCACCGAGTTCGCCTTCGGCCAGCGGATCTACACGCCAAGGCAAGATGCACCCGACCCGATTTCCGGAGAGCGGCCATACGCGGGGTGGCTCTACATGGCTGGCACGGGCCAGGTGGTTCGCCCCTCGATGCAGGATCGCTTTCACTTCGAAGTCGGCCTGACCGGGCGACTCTCTCTGGCCGAGACATTTCAGGATGCCGCGCACCGGTTCCTCGGTTCGAGTCCCCAGGCGGGTTGGGCACACCAACTCACCTTCGAGCCGGGAATCCTTGTTGGTTTCGAGCACCTCCGGCGTCAGGATTTTGCGGTTGCGGGCAAACGAATGGACTTTGTTCCGTATGGTGGCCTGGTGGTCGGGAACGTTGTCACCGGCGTGTACAGTGGAGTAAACGCCCGTCTCGGTGCGAGGGACGACCTCGCCTGGCCTGCCAGGGAGGGTACCGTCGCGGAGGGTTTGCATATGGAGGTGGGACTTCGCATGGAAGCAGTCGCGTGGGACCTTTTCCTCGATGGAAAGACCAGCCAGGGCAACTCCACCGCCGAGCGGATCCCGGTGGTGAGGCAGTACCGGTTGGGTTTCGGATACCGCCTGCACCGGTGGCAACTTGCGTATCGCTTCACCTCCCGAAGCCGGGAGTACCAGGCACAACCGGTACCGCACGGATACGGATCCATCTCGATCGGCTATCATCCGGGATGAAAGCCGAGATCCTCACCCTCCTCCCGGCCGGTACACGCCCCACTCCGCCCGCAGCGCGTCGGAAATTTCGCCGAGCGAGACCAGCGCCTTGACGGCGTCGATGATGGGGGGCATCAGGTTGTCCGTCCCCCGCGCGGCGCCGCGGATCGCCTCCAGCCGCGCGCCCACCTCGCCGTCGTCGCGCTGGGCCTTGATCTCCGCGAGGCGAGCACGCTGCGACCCTTCCAGCGCCCTGAAGTCCGGCTGGGCGAGTTCGGAGGGAGGCCCTTCGATCTGGAACCTGTTGACCCCGACCACGACCCGCTCGCCCCGCTCCACGGCGATCTGGTGTTCGTACGCCGCGCGACCGATCTCTTCCTGCATGTACGCGATCGCCTCCGCCGCGCCTCCCATCCCCTCGATCTTTTCCAGGTACTCGCGGGCCTTTTCTTCCACGGCGCTGGTGAGGGCCTCCACGTAGAAGGAGCCGGCGAGCGGGTCCACCGTGTCTCCCACCCCCGACTCGTAGGCGAGGATCTGCTGGGTGCGGAGCGCGAGGGTGGCGGCCTGCGCGGTGGGGAGTGAAAGCGCCTCGTCGTAGCCGTTGGTGTGCAGCGACTGCGTGCCGCCGAGCGCCGCGGCGAGCGCCTGCACCGTGACCCGCACCACGTTGTTCAGCGGCTGCTGCGCCTGCAGCGTCACTCCGCCGGTCTGCGTGTGGAAGCGGAGCTTGGCGCTCTCGTCCGACGCTCCGAACCGCTCGCGCATCAGCCGCGCCCAGAGCCGGCGGGCGGCGCGGAACTTGGCCGCCTCCTCGAACAGGTCGTTGTGGGAGGCGAAGAAGAAGGAGAGTCGGGGCGCGAAGCGGTCGATGTCCAGGCCGGCGGCGAGCGCCCGCCGCACGTACTCCAGCGCGTTGGCGAAGGTGAAGGCCACCTCCTGGGCCGCCGTGGCGCCCGCTTCGCGGATGTGGTAGCCGGAGATGGAGATGGTGTTCCAGCGCGGGACCTCCACGTTGCAGAAGGCGAAGATGTCGGTGATCAGGCGGAGCGACGGCTCCACCGGATACACGTAGGTGCCGCGGGCGATGTACTCCTTGAGGATGTCGTTCTGGATCGTCCCGCTGATCCTGCTGCGGGGGATGCCCCGCTCGTCGGCGACCGCGATGTAGAACGCGAGCAGGATGGAGGCCGTGGCGTTGATCGTCATGGAGGTGGAGACGCGGTCCAGTGGAATCCCGTCGAGCAGCGTCCGCATGTCCGCGAGCGTATCGATCGCCACCCCCACCCTCCCCACTTCCCCGGCCGCCATCGCATGGTCGGAGTCGAAGCCCATCTGCGTGGGGAGGTCGAAGGCGGTGGACAGCCCCGTCTGCCCCGCCGCGAGCAGCAGCTTGAAGCGCTCGTTGGTCTCCTCCGCGGTTCCGAAGCCGGCGTACTGTCGCATCGTCCAGAAGCGGCCGCGATACCCCGTGGGCTGGATCCCGCGGGTATAGGGAAACTCGCCCGGATAGCCGAGATCCCGCGCGTAATCCACAGGGGCGTCGGCGGGGGTGTAGAGGCGTTCGATCTCGGCGCCGCTGGTGGTTTCGAAGCGATCGCGGCGCTCCGGGTGCTTGCCGAGGACGGGGTCGACCGTGCGCTCGTGCCACTTCGCCCTGCCGGCGTCGGGACCGCGCGCGAGGGACCCCTCCACCACCGGATCTTCCCGGTGCTCATCCGCCAGGATCCGGGTGATTTCGTTCTCGGTTCGGTCCATGATGCTCTCCTCCACGTAGGCTATTCCAGAACGATCAGCGTCGCGCCCTTGTCGACCGTCTGCCCCACCGCCACCTCGATCCGGGCCACCACGCCGTCGGCCGGCGCCTTGAGCTCGTTCTCCATCTTCATCGCTTCGACGATGATCACCCCCTGCCCGGTCCGCACCTGCTCCCCCACCTCCACCTCCACCTTCACTACCAGGCCCGGCATGGGGGCGATCACCGTCTTCACCCCTTCCTCCTCGGCGTCCCCGGTCATCTCCCGGATGGCGCGGGTGCGCTCGTCGACCGCGTCGAGGGCGAAGCGCGTCGACCCGAAGGAAAGTCGCCAACGTCCACGCCGTTGTCCCGGCTCGGCGAGAAAGGCATGCGACCGGCCGTCCGTGAGGAGGTGACGGACGGCGGTCCCCGCGGTCCCCGAAAGCTCGGCGCGCACCGGAACCCCATTCACCCGCGGCTCCGGGCCGGTCAGATCGACCTCTACCTCGCGCTCGCCCACGGTAACGAAATAACGCATCCGGACCTTGCTACGAGGTTCGAAGGGACAGCTCCACCACGCTTTCGACGTGGGCCGTCTGCGGAAACAGGTCGAAGCAGCGCAAGTGGCGCAGCTCGAAAGCGGCGAGAAGCCGCTTCAGGTCGCGCGCCAGCGTCGCGGGATCGCACGACACGTAGATGATGCGCGCGGGTGGCGCGGCGAGCAGGGCTTCCACCACCTCCGGAGCGACGCCGGCGCGAGGCGGGTTCAGGATCACCAGATCCGCGGGCAGGTGCGCGGCGAGGATCTCCTCCACCGCTCCCTGTACGAAGCGGGTGCCAGGGGGTGCCGCCCGCTCCGCCTCCGCCACCGAGTCGGCGTCCAGCTCGATCC
>JALZKG010000149.1 GCA_030859365.1 Gemmatimonadota bacterium | reverse complement strand
CGCTGGTACGAGCAGGTATCCAGTTCCAGGACGGAGTGCAGGTGGAGCGGCAGGATCAAGTGCAGCGAAAGGAAGCCGCCTGATCATCCCCGATCCACAACATTTGACAATATCTCACACCTCCTTTGCCTCGTGTACCAGGACGTCGGCAAGCGCCTGGGGTGGTACGAGAGGGGACCCATCGGCGCTTGGGCGTACCGCGCACGCCACCGCGGGGGCGGCCCCGAGGAGGATGTCGGGAAGGAGATCGAGGCCCAGGGCGAGGCATGGCCGCTGCTCCGCGCGGGGCTCTTCAACGCAGATCTTTCTCAACTACAACAGACGAAGCAGGAGACCGACGAGTACGTCCAGCGGGCGATCGCAGGCCACCGGTGAGAGGCGCCGTCACAGCGGAGCGGGTGGACGGAATCGCGACCGTGGCGTCAACCCCATTCGCCATTGCTCCCGAACGCGCAGCCGCGTTCGGAATGCGACTGGCCAGCGATTCGACCACCCCCTAACCGGCATCACTCCGCAGGTTGGGCCACCCATCTGCGCTGGAGTTCTCGCACCTGCTGCGGGTCGTTCAGAAACCCGACTGGCCACATCCACGGCCGCACGGATCGGTCCGGCGCGTACCACGTGGGGGAGCGCGGCACCGCAGAGCCTTTCCGAACGAGCGGGCGTGTACCTGCAGAACAACCCTCGCCTGATTCCCTGTTTCCACCGGCATCCGGTACCGGACTGACGAGAACCCGGAGCGCCTCCGCGAGCGTGCTCCGGCGCGTCCCCGAGATGTCTGCGAGCCGCGCCAGCGAGAGCGCGCTTTTCGCCCGGCGGTGTGCCAGAATGGTCTGGTCGTCCACCTCGTGGGCTACCGAAGTCGCTGCGCCACCCTTTGCCTTCCCCGCCCGGCGGCGGCGGGCCGCCGCGTTCCGGATGATCCTGCGCCGAGCTCCCTCGACGTACGCCGACTCGTCGCCGATCGGGTCGCGCGCGGCAAGCACGAGATATAGATGCCGGCAGGCCGAGGTCGGCAGGAGCGACCACGTGCCGCCGTATACCATCGCACCCGTGATTGTCGTGAAGCGCTCTCCGCCGACGGGATACAGCCCCGCCGACAGGCGGTAGTACACGAGATGGCCCCGCATGCGGTCGCGCTCGTGGAGGCGCGACTCGACCTGGACCAGACCCGCCCCCAGCAGCTGCGAAATCGCCGCCGTCGCGGTGTCCTTGTCCAAGCCAGCCAACCGCGCGATCCGCCGACGCGATAGGTAAAACCACTGGGTCCACCCCTTCCCTCCTGGGCCGGCCTCCGGCATTCCGTGCAGGGCCAGCACGGGGAGCAGCGAAGAGGCGGCACCCCCACCGCGTACCGTGCCCGCCCTGCGCCACAGCGCCGCCCAACGGCCGCCGGTGACGAGCCGCACCGGGCAGCGCCAGAAGCTGTTCGCGAACCTCGTCTGGTCCGCCTCGCTGAACACGTAGGGCTCCGGCGGAGCGAGCGGCTCCTTCGGCGCTCGGGTCGACGCTTCACCTGCCTCACCCACGGCATCCTCCTCGAAGATTTCCTGCTGTTCTGTTCCGAATCCGGTGCGCGCCCAAACGCGCGCACCAGAGGTCCGCGAGCACTGGTCCGTTGATGGGGACGTTTGTAGATGCTGCGGACACTACAACCCCCCACAGAACAGTAGAAAAGTAACGGATGAAACAATAAGCTATAGACCGGCGGGACTGCGGTCCCGACGGTGTACGGCACCACGGCAACCCACGAACCACCACAAAGCCCAAGCCACGATGAAACCCACGACCTAGCAGAGACTTCATCCGCACAGCCCGTGGTGCCGCGGGTCCGTCTCCCCAGGGAAGCATACCTTTGTTCCCTGGACCCAGGAGGCCCCATGGAGGACGGACCCCTTTGCCCCATTCCCGGAGCGGAGCAGCCGCGCAGGAAGCAGCACGGAAGGCGCGCGGAGGGCCGCCTCGACGTCACCGTCGTGCCATCGCCCGAACCGCTCGACCTGCCGTCCCTGGCGCGCACGCTCGCGCGCCTGATCCTGGACGGAGGATACACGCCGAGACCCGATCCGCCCGAGCAGCCGGCGGCGAAGCCGTAACGCCGGAGAGCAGGAAACAAACGCCCATGGCGCGCCGAAGGCGCGGATCGACGCATGGGCGTTTGCTTTTACGGTGTCCTGCGATCGCGATGCGCCCATTCGTGACCGGATGCCACCGACCCTACCCACACACGAACTGAACCCACACCAGGAGCAACAACACCGAAGCAAGAACCGCCGCGTTCTACGGCTGCTGCGCGGTGCCGAATCCCACGGCATTGGAACGGCAACTCCAGAGCGCCATCGACGCGGCCGAGCGGGACGGCTTCACTATCCCGGACGATGAGAGCTTCCGGTTCGCCGACATCGGCGCGGGCGGACTGACCCTGGACCGGCCCGGGTGGAACCGGCTGATGGACATTGCTGCCGGCGACGCGCCGCCTCCGTTCCGGAGGGTCTACGTCCAGGACCCGGCGCGCCTCAGCCGTGCCCCCGATTCTGCTCCCATCGTCCTCGCAGTCCGCGAGCTGGAGCGACGCGGGGTTGTGGTCCGTTTTTGCACCGACTGCTCGGAGGTGGTCGACGCCAGCGCCGCGGTGCGCGCCGACGACATGGCGGACAGGTTCCGATCCTTCCAGGCGCGGGCCCAGGCCCGCTTCCGCAGGCGCTGAACCTCTCGGAATCGAGCTCGACGTGCCGGGCTCGCCCCCTGAGCGGGTCCGGCATTCATGGTACCGCCCCGGGCACGATATCGTCCGGGGCCATCACTCTGCCGACGGTTCCGGCCTGGCGGCGTAGTCGCGCGTCAGCAGGCACTCCGGCCCGCGGGCCGCCACGTTCTGGATCAGCTTGGCCAGCCACCCTCGGCTGCGCCCCGTCCCCCGGAGCGCGGCTTCCATGCTGTCCTCCTCCCAGAGGCGCAGGATCGCTTCAGCCGCCATCCGGACCTCCGGCCGATCCGTCTCTTTCGCCAACCTCGAAAGCCGGCGCAAGGAGGCGGGCGGGATCGACCGAACGGCATTGTACCGACGCGGGGCCGCCATCCCAATCGTCACCACCAACATGACCTCGCCGCGCCCTTTCACTACCACGCACTCCGTACGTGGGTTGGAGCCTTGGGCAGCGGTATGTATACCTTTGCCCATGATTCCAACATTGGGACGTGACGATCCTTTCTTTCTGCCCATGGGTTCCTCGGTTGTGGGTGTGTGTGTTCAGCTCACCCGGAGGGCGATGGTGAGCTCGTGTGTTTCGAAGTTGTATTCGACGTATTCGACGATTTCGTCGATGACCCTCCGGCGGACCTGGTCGGTCTCCCCGTTCAGATCGTGGAGCAGGTCTGTGGCATCGGACCGGCGGGTCACCTGCCCGTCGATGAGCGCCCGGATCTCTTGCTCCTCCGCTTCCAGGTGGAGGAGCTGCGCCTTGTCGGCGTCTTGCGCTGTACCCAGCGTGTCGAGGGCGGAGGTGAGCCTAGCGTGCGCCGTCTGCGACCTGACGATGGCGAGTGCCTTCGCCTGGTTCACGACTTCGGTCTCCCGCGCCGCCATTCGTTTCCTGAGCGCGGCACGTTTCGCCTGGTTCTCGGCGAGACCCTCGGAACCGATGAGGGCGTGGAGGTGCCCACGCACGCGTTCGGCGAGATCCTCGTCAGCTAGCACCCCGCGCATCTCGGCGATCACCAGGGCGTCGACCGTGTCTCGCTTGACCGAGCGGTAGGGGAAGGGACACTGCGCGTCCTCCGTGGCACGGCTCCGTTTGTTGTGCACGTAGTAGGCACGTGAGCGCTTCCCCACGCGGAAGCGATTCGCGTGAATGCCCGATCCGCAGCGGGCACACCGTATCTTCCCGGTCAGGAGCGACTTGGGTCGCGTCGTGCGCCGCTTGTCCCACACGGTACCCCTCCCCCGGAGCACCTCGTGCACCGCTGCGAACTGCTCCTTGGAGATCGGCGGGTCCTCAATGAAGCCCTCGTAGCGGATCGGACTGGTTCCGTCCACGTCGACCTCCGTATGCGGGACTGCAGGCTCATCCTTGTCCCTCGCCCAGATTAACGTGCCCGCGTAGAGCTCTCGGTGGAGGATGATGCGCACCGAGCTTTCGTTCCACCGCGGTTCCCGCGGCTCGCCGGTCGCCGTAGGCCTCGGACGGCCCGGGGTCGGCACCTTCCGCCGGTTGAGGTCTTTGGTAATCCAGCCGATGCTCCGGCCTCCCTGGGCCGAGTCGAAGATAAAGCGCACGACTTCGAGCTCGGCTTCCTCGCCCGGGACGAGGATGAAGTGGTGATCGACCATCTGCATCCGCTCCCCGCGTTCCAGGACCCGGTAGACTTCGCGCGTGTGCTTGTGCACCAAGGCGAACTTGAACCCGTGGGGCGCGAGGCCAGTCGGGTAGAACCCCTTGATGACCCGATCGCGTTTGGCGCGCCGGAACTTCAACGACATCTCCGTCAACTCGCGCGAGCCGTGGGCCTGGTCCACCTTGTCCACGAAGTACTGGCCAAAATCCGAGTCCCGCATTCCCTCGGAGTACTCGACGTGCCGCTCCACGCTGCAGTAGCGGATCTCCACCCCGTGATTTTCAAATAGGACCGCGTAGTAGTCGTGACGGCGAGGGTCCTTCCAGCGACCGAAGCGACGGAAGTCGCGGACGTACAAGCGGTCAAACTCTGGCTTCGTCGGACCGGTGACGAGTGCCTCGAGGGCATCGAAGCCGTTGCGGCTCTGGCTCGCCCCGGTGATGTTCACGTCTTGGAAGACGAAACGGGGTCCATTCGGGATGAAGTAGCCGTCCCTAGCGGCGATCTCACGGACGACGACCAGTTGCTGGTCGATGCTCTCGCTGTCGCGCCCGGAGACGCGGCCGTAGAACGCTGCAGGCCTCTGCGGCGGTTGGGATTGGATCTGCATGGTAAGTTGATGGGTTGCGGGCCCGGCAGCTGCCGGGCCCCGGTGGCCGCGCCCCAGCGGGCGCGGATTACGCTCCTTCAGTCGGGGGCCGCTCGCCCGGGGGCGCACGGCGGGCCAGCACCAGCTCGGCGAGCAGGCGTGCGAGCCGGTCTGGATGGATCGGGTGGTCCGAGCGGATGAGGCGCACCCGAATGGGCGCCTCTTCGGACTTGCGCTTAGAGTGCCGCCGGGGCACGGCTTCCTTCGGCGGCGGGACGCGGACGACGCGGGGCGGAATGTGGCATGGGATACTCCTCCTCCGGGCAACGCCGGCCGGGATGAACGTCGGCCGGCTACGAGCGAAGGCACCACCGCCCGGAAGCGGGCGGGTGCGGCGGCGGCGGCGCACGGACGCGCCGCCCCGCTACCGCCAAAGACGCCTGTGGGGCACCGCCCCCGCCGCACTGCCACGCGTGTGACGTCCTCTTCCTCCTGAACTGCACAGACCCAGACGCCAACACCGAGAAAACACTCAAGGCAAATTTTAGCCTTCTCTTCCCCCTCCTATTCTCCTCCGTTCTCCGGACCGCAGAACCGCTCCTAACTGCAAACGAAAGAAGACCCTTCAGGACTCTACTGACTTCCAGAACCAGCGGCCTCCGGATCTCGGCGGGAGGGAACCAACGGCACTCTCCCCAGCACAACAGCGAGAACAGGACGGACTAACGGACCGACGGACGCCGAGCCACGCTCCGGGGGATGGACATCCGAGAGGCCAGGCACGGCACGGGGCCCGAACGCCTGGAGCGACAAGGGCGTCCACCGGGACGCCAAGCTCGGGCTGGGAGAAAATTGGGTTCAGGAATGTCCTTGAGTTTTCTTGTGGGTTATGCCTCAGGTTGGAGGAGCCGGAGGAGATCAGTTTCGGGATGGATGTTTGGGATCTGTGTGTTGATCCGTTCGGTTGCTGGTTTCGATTGGTCCTTTTCACCCTCTGTTTTCTTGTTTGGCAGTTGGGGGTTGGCC
>JALZKG010000139.1 GCA_030859365.1 Gemmatimonadota bacterium | reverse complement strand
GCCCCGGGCCGGATACGCAGCTCCGGCACCCCCGCGGCGACGCGGCGCGCTCGGAGCCACGCGACACGCCCTCCGCCGGCGAGGCTCCGCAGCGGGTTCCACCCGGTCGTGGCGACGCACAGCCCCGCGAAGACGAAGAACAGGAGCAGGGTGCCGCCGGCCGTTCCGAAACCCGCGGCTAGAACGGAGCCCAGGGTGCCCCCGGCCAGCCCCGCAGAAGGCACGGGGGCCTCCCCGGCGAGCAGCAGACGGATCAGCGTAGGAAGCGCGATCATGACGCCGGCTACCAGGGCACTCCAGCGGACCGCGCGGTCCGTCTCCACCCAGCCGAAGGCGACCCCTGCCCAGATACCCGGCAGGATCGGGAGCAGAAACGCCGCGATCCCGAGCAGGACCCACAGCCCCCCTGCGAGCACGCGGCCCACGACCCCGACCACGTTTCCGGCGGGGAAGAACCGTTCGCCCGCGCCGAGGGCGGCGGGGGGGAGGAGGCTGAGCGCGGTGAGCAGCGCAAGGGCGAGCAGCGCCAGCCCCCACAACTCGCGGCGCTGGCGATCGTCGATGGACAGCGGCATGGGACTACCGCCCGGTCGGTGCGGGCTGTTCGGGAGGGAGGATGAGGTGACGGTCCTGCAGCAGGGGAACGCCGCGGTGGCGGTCCACCTGAGCGCAAAAGCTGAGATCTTCGGCCAGCCCGGCGGCGGCGAGCGTCTGCCCCGCCTCGGTCGCCGGCAACAGAACGACGGGGTCGGCGAAGGCCGGCACCCGGGCTAGCTCCCGGGCGGCCAGCGCCCCGTCGTTGAACTTCCACGCCCCGGTACGCGCCGCGGTCAGGCGGAGCATCATGGTCCCCGCACACACCGCGTCCTCCAGGCCGAAGCGGCCCTCGCGCCCCGCGCACAGAAAGATCGGCTCCGCGTCGGTGTCGACGAGATGCTCCACCACCGCGGAAAGGTTGAGCCAGGAGGCGACCAGCACCCGTCCCGCTCCGGAGGCGAACGCCGTCGCGGCGGTTCCGTTGGTGGTGCTCATCACCAGCGTCCGTCCCGCCACCCGCTCCGCGGTGAACTCTCCCGGAGAGTTGCCGAGGTCGAAGCCCTCGATCGGGAGACAGCGCCGCTCGCCGCAGAGCAGCGCCTCTTCCCTCCCAAAGGTTTTCACGAGCCGCAGCGCTTCTTCGATGGAAGCCACCGGGTAGATGGCCTTGGCACCGGCGGCGAGCGCCTCGACCATCGTGCTGGTGGCTCGGAGCACGTCCACCACCACCACGGTCCGCTCCGCGAACTCCGCGGAGCGGACCTCGTTCGGGACCATGATCACGTCGAGCTTCATCGCTCAGTCTCCGGAGCGCCGCGCGAGCAACCGTTCGAGGTACTTGGTGTCCACCTCACCTGCGACGAACTCCGGCTCGCTCATGATCCCGAGCAGAAAAGGAATGGTGGTGTGCACCCCCTCGACCACGAAGGTCGAGAGCGCGTTACGCATCCGGACGAGCGCTTCCTCCCGGTTCAATCCGTGGACGATCAGCTTGCCGAGCAGCGAATCGTAGAACGGCGGCACCCGGTACCCGGCGTACAGATGCGTGTCCACCCGAACGCCGGGTCCTCCCGGCTGGTGGAAGGCGTTCACCGTCCCCGGGGACGGAGCGAAGGCGCGCTCCGGGTCCTCCGCGTTGATCCGGCATTCGATCGCGTGCCCGCGCAGCTCGACGGGCACATCCGGGATGGAAAGCGGCAGTCCGGCCGCGGCGCGGATCTGCTCCTTGACCAGGTCGAAGCCGGTGCACATCTCGGTGACCGGATGCTCGACCTGGATCCGGGTGTTCATTTCCATGAAGTAGAAGCTTCCGTCCTCGTCCAGAAGAAACTCCATGGTCCCCGCGCCGACGTAGTCGATGGACTGCGCCAGCCGGACCGCCGCCTCACCCATGCGCTGCCGCAGCTCCGGCGTCAGCCCGGGAGAGGGCGCCTCCTCGACCAGCTTCTGGTGGCGACGCTGCACGGAGCAGTCGCGCTCGCCCAGGTGAATCACCCGGGCGTGGCTGTCGCCGAGGATCTGGAATTCGATGTGGCGCGGCCGCGCGAGGTACTTCTCCATGTACACGGAGTCGTTGCCGAAGGCCGCCGCCGCTTCGTTGCGCGCCATCACGAACTGGCGCACCAGGTCGTCGGCGTCCAGCGCCACCCGCATCCCCTTCCCTCCTCCGCCGGCCGCCGCCTTGATCAGTATGGGAAAACCGATTTCGGTCGCGCTGGCGAGCGCTTCGTCCGAGCTGGCGAGGATGTCCGTCCCCGGAACCACCGGGACGTCCGCTTCCACCGCGGTGCGGCGCGCCATCGCCTTGTCGCCCATCTGGCGGATCTGCTGCGGCGTCGGCCCGATGAAGGCGAGATGGCTGCGCTCGCAGATCTCCGAAAACTCGGCGTTCTCCGACAGAAAGCCATAGCCGGGGTGGATGGCGTCGGCGCCGGTCACCTCCGCGGCGGCGATGATGCGCGGGATGTTCAGATAGCTTTCCCGCGCCGGCGGCGGGCCGATGCACACGTCCTCGTCGGCGAAGCGGACGTGGAGCGACTCGCGATCCGCCTCGCTGAAGACCGCGACGGTGCGGACCCCCAGCTCCTTGCAGGCGCGAATCACGCGCAGGGCGATCTCCCCGCGGTTGGCGATCAGAACTTTGCGGAACATCGCCGTCACGCCCCCGCGAGCGGGTCGTCGGTGGGGCTCCAGCCAGCGTCGGCGACCGACTCCACCCCGGAAACGCGGAGCTGGAACTCGGAAGGGTTGGAGGCGTAGTGCATCGCCCACTCGAAGGAGATCATGCCGCGCCGGTAAAGTGCCATCAAGCTCTGATCGAAGGTCTGCATTCCGTATTGCGCCTGCCCATCGGCGATCAGCTCGGGGATGCTCTGCGCCTGGTCGCCCTGGCGGATCATCTCGGCGATGGCCGCCGTGTTGACCAGGATCTCCGCGGCCGGGACCCGCCCCCGCCCATCGCTGCGCGGGATGAGACGCAGGGAGACGATCGCCCGCAGCGCCATGGCGAGCATGCCACGGATCTCGGCGTGCTGGTGCGGAGGGAAGAAGGAGATCACCCGCCCGATCGTCTGCGCGGCATCGGTGGTGTGCAGGGTGGAAAGCACCAGGTGGCCCGTGTCGGCCGCCTTGAGGGCGGTCTCCATGGAGCTGCGGTCGCGGATCTCGCCGAGCATGATCACGTCCGGGTCCTGCCGGAGCACGTGCCGGAGCGCGTCGTGGAAGGAGTGCGTATCCGTCCCCACCTCGCGCTGGCTGATGATCGACCTGCCGTCCCGGTGGAGAAACTCGATCGGGTCCTCCACGGTGACGATGTTCACCGCCCGCTGCTCGTTCATGAAGCGCAGCATGGACGCGAGCGTCGTGGATTTGCCGCTCCCCGTCACGCCGGTGACCAGCACCAGGCCTCGGGGTGCAACCGCTACCTGCTGCAGCACCTCCGGCAGCTCCAGCTCCTCCAGCGACGGAACCTCAAAGGGAATCGCACGGAAGGAAAAGCCCAGCGTTCCCCGCTGCTGAAAGATGTTGGTGCGAAAGCGGCCGAGCCCCTGCACACCGATGGCGAAGTCGATCTCCTTCTTTTCGGCGAACGCCTCGCGCTGCCGCGCGCTCAGGATCTGATCGGCACAGCGGCGCAGGTCATCGGGGCGGAGCGGAGCGAGAGAGGAGTCACGAAGCTCGCCGTGGACGCGCAGAACCGGAGCCCGGCCGGACTTCAGGTGCAGGTCGGAGGCGCCGAGGCGCACCATCTCCTCGAGGGCTTCGCGCAGCACGAACTCGCGGTCGGGGCGGCCCTCGGTGCCGCTTGGGGCGGGCTGGAGCGGCTGGGTGGCGTGCAGCTCCACGCTCACGCGTCCGGCTCGATGCGAAAGAGCAGCTGCCCGTATTCCACCGGCTCGGCATTGGCCACGGCGATCTCACGAACGGTTCCGGCGAACTCGGCCTCCAGTTCGTTCATCAGCTTCATCGCTTCGAGGATGCAGAGCGTCTGGCCCTTGACGACGCGCGTCCCGATCTCGACGTACGGCGGAGCCTCGGGAGCCGGCGCAGAATAGAAGGTTCCCACCATGGGCGACTTGACCTCCTGCCCCTTGCTCGGTGGAGGGGTGGAGGGCAGCGTCGGAACCGGTGCCTCGGAGGTTGTCGCGGGGAGGGCGGGCGCCGGGGCGGAAACTGGCGCGGAGGCGGGATGGGTCGTGCCCCCCGGCGCGGCCAGAGAGGGAGGCGGCGTCTTGGCGATACGTATACGGGTTCCGCCGCGGGAGATCTCCATGGAGTCGATCCCGCTCTCGTCCACCGCGGCGATCAGGCCGCGCAGAAACTCGAGATCGATCATCGGCCGGCCCGTTCGATGTACTTGTCTTCCCGGCGATCCACACGAACCACGTCGCCCTGGTTCAGAAAGAGCGGGACCTGTACCACGGCTCCGGTCTCCAGTCTGGCCGGCTTGGTGCCTCCCTGCGCCGTATCCCCGCGGACGCCCGGGTCGGTTTCTGCGATGGCGAGCTCCACGAAAAAGGGGAGCTCCACCGCGATCACGCGGTCGCCGTGAACGAGCCCGTCGCACTCCATGTTCTCCTTGAGGTAAACCAGCTGGCCTCGCCCGATCACGTCCTCGCTGAGCGGAATCATCTCGAAGGTTTCCTGGTCCATGAAGTAGTACAGCTGGCCGTCCGTATAGCTGTACTGCACCGGCCGGTGCTCCAGCCGGACCTCGTCCACCCGTTCGCCGGCGCGAAAGGTTCTCTCGATCACCGCTCCGGAGAGCACGTTCTTCAGCTTCGTGCGTACGAACGCGCCGCCCTTGCCCGGCTTGACGTGCTGAAAGTACGTGATGGTGTACAGGGTGCCATCCATCTGGAGGGTCATCCCGTTGCGGAAATCGGCAGTGGTTGCCACAGCGTCTCCCAGTAGGTTAGGCGGTCGAGGCGTCGGAGCGCGGCGCCGCTCGAAGATGATGGGTCAGGGCGCGCAGCGCCAGCAGGTAGCTGTCCACGCCGAAGCCCGAGATTACGCCCACCGCCCGATCCGCGATCAGCGAACGATGGCGAAACTTTTCCCGGGCGAAAACGTTGGAAAGATGCACCTCCACGAAGGGGCGCGCCACCGCCAGCAGCGCGTCGCGCAGCGCCACGCTGGTGTGGGTGTACGCGGCCGCATTGACTACCAGGCCGTCGGCGTCGGCGGCGGCCTGGACGTGGTCCACCAGCGCGCCCTCCCCGTTGGCCTGGAAGCAGGAAAGCTCCACCCCGAGCCGGGCCGCGAGCGACGCGAGCTCGGCGTCGACCTCCGCCAGCGTCGCGTGTCCGTACCAGGAGCTTTCCCGCCGGCCGAGCAGGTTCAGGTTGGGGCCGTGGACGACCGCGACCTTCAGCGCTTCAGGCTCTGCAGCCACGCTTGGAACGATTCCAGATCGTCGTCGTCGGCACCCGCCGCAGGGGCGGAGCCGGGTTCCGTCGGCTCGCCCGACGGCGGATCGGCGGAAGGAGAAGGGTCTGACATGGAATCGTCCGCCTGCGGCGCGTCGGCAGGATCGCCGAGGATGTCGGAAAGCCAGTCCAGGTCGGCATGGTCGTCCGGGCCGGGCTCTTCCTCCTCGACCGAGAGGAGGGGCGGCTCCGATTCCGACGGCGCCTGGGGCAGCCACGCAGCGGCGGGCGGGGAGGGGCTCCACCGCAGCAGATCGGCCAGCGCGGCCCGGATGGTAGGGCGCTCCGGCGCTTCCGGGCCGGCGCCGGGCTCCGCAAAACCGTCCTCGCACGATGCGGCGAGCCACTCCTCGTCGTCCGCCCCCTCCTCGTCGTCCGTCGCTGACGCGTCCAGAAAGACCAGAGCGTCGGGTTCGGGGGCTTCATCCGGCACCTCACCCCGGGCGGCTCGCTCGGCGTCTGCGAGGCGGGCCCCGAGGATCGGATCCCCGCCCCGCAGACGGATCAACTCCCGGTACACGTCGGCGGCACGGTCGTGAAAGCCCTGGCGCGTGTACAGCTCCGCGATGGTTTCGGTAATCACCTCGTCGCCGTCCAGTTCGGAGGAGGACTCCGCCTCCCCGCCGATGTCGCTGAATCCCGCTCCGAATGGCGACGGCTCCAGCCCGGCATCACCGACTTGCTCTCGCTCGCCCCGTTCGTCGGCGTTCAGCGACACGTCGCCAAAGGCGAGCGCGTCGAACTCCGTCCCTGCTTCATCCGACGCCCCCCCGTCGTCGCTGCCGGAAGAAACCGCGTCGGCCCACTCACTGCCGACGAGATCGATCAAAGGACCGTCGTCGAGCAGCAGCCCGCCGTCGCCGCTCATCGCCTCCGGCTCGTCCAGCCCCGGGTCATCCCAGGAGGGGAAGTCCGCCGCCGGGGAAGGCTCCGGCTCGGCGTCGAGCGCGTCATCATTCCCCGCGAGGACCTCCAGGGCCTGCCGCGCCTCCTTGTTCATCGGATCGACGGCGAGCAGCTCGCGGTACCAGCGTTCGGCCTCCGCGCCTCGCCCCCCCGCCGCCGCCAGCTCGCCGAGCGTCCGAAGGGCGATCAGGTTCTGGGGATCGACCGAAAGAACGTAGCGAAACTCCTCCGCCGCATCGTCGATGGCCCCGCGGTCGGCGAGGCACCCGCCCAGGACGATGTGGGCGCTCAGATAGTCCGGGTGACGCCTCAGCCCTTCGCGCAGCAGAGTCTCCGCCTGCTCGATCATCCCCAGCTTCCGGTAGCGGTCCCCCAGCGGAACGAAGTAACGTCCTTCGGGGTGCTCACCATGCAGCTGCTCGAGCTTCTGGATCTCGGCGGCAGTCTCCGGGGGGATCGCGGCCATACGGGGACGGGAGTGCGGGGTGGGAAGCACGGTGCGGAAGCCAGCGGGAGGATGTCAAGGTACAACCCGTCGCGAGCGGGTGTCAACACGGCTCGCGGCTGGCCCACCCGCGCTTGCGCGGCTTTCGGCTCGCGAATAGCTTTGGATGCCTTCGCGGCAGCCACCTTTTTTCTTTCAGCGGACACGCACCCCCCGGGGAGAGCGTGCGACAGCGCGTATGTTGCAGGCAATGCGGGGCATGGTAGGTAAGATCGTGATGATCGGCGTCGCCATCGTCTTCGGGCTTTGGGGTCTTTTCGAGGCGCTCTCCCAGGTGGACGGCACCGCGGTGGACTCCGGCGAGCTCGGGCGCGTAAACGGGACACCGGTCACGTATCAGGCGTACCAGACCGCCTATCAGGAGATGTACGAACAGGCGCGGCAGCAGGCCGGCGGCCAGCTTTCCCGCGAGCAGGTGCGGGAGGTGGAGGAGATGACCTGGAACCGGCTGGTGGGCGAGATCCTGGTGCAGCAGGAGATGGAGCGGCGCGCGATCACGACGTCCAACGATGAGCTGCGCCAGGTCATGCTCTCGAACCCGCACCCGGCCCTGGTCAGCCAGGGCGGCGAGCTGTTCCAGACCGACGGCCGCTTCGACATCGGCAAGTACCGGCAGTTTCTCCTGGGGCCGACGGCCAACGAGGAGCTGCTGCTGCAACTGGAGCAGTACTACCGGACGGCGGTTCCGCAGAGCAAGCTGTACCGGCAGGTGGCCGCCGGGGCCTACGTCTCGGACGCGGAGCTATGGCGCAACTGGAGGGACAGCAACGAAACGGCGACGGTCGAGTACGTCGCACTGGACGTCGGCCGCCTGGTCCCGGGAGACGTGGCGGTGAGCAACGCCGAGGTGGAGACGTACTATCGCGAGCACCGCGA
>JALZKG010000119.1 GCA_030859365.1 Gemmatimonadota bacterium | reverse complement strand
GGGGCGGAGCCGACCCATCCGCTCCGCCCCGGCCTGGAAGGGGTTCTGCTCGTCGAGTTCGAGGGCGCTGACGAGTGGTCCGTCGTAGCCTCGCTCCGGAAGCTGGAGGCGGCGGTCGACGGGATCGCGGAGCGCGTTACCCCGGCCACCGACCCGCGTCGGCAGGAGGCACTCTGGGAGCTCCGCCACGCCGCCAGCCCGCTGATCGCGGCGCAGGCCGCCGCGGGGCGGGTGTCGATGCAGTTCATCGAGGACGGGGTGGTGCCGGTGCAGCGTCTCGCGGAGTACATCCTGGCGCTGCGCTCCACCCTTGCGCGCCACGGGGTGCCGGCTGTGATCTTCGGCCATGCCGGCGAGGGCAACCTTCACGTCAACCCGCTCGTGGACGTTAAGGACCCGGGTTGGCGCGGAACCGTGGAAGCGATCCTGTACGAGATCGCGGACCACGTGGTGGCGCTCGGCGGCACCCTGGCGGGCGAGCACGGCGACGGCCGCCTGCGCGCACCCCTGCTCGAAAGGGTGTGGGGCGCGGAGACGACCTCGCTTTTCCGCGTCGTCAAGGACGCATGGGATCCCGGCGGGCTCCTGAACCCGGGCGTGATCCTCCCCCTGCCAGGACAGCGCCCCTTCGACGCCGTGCGCGACTTTGCGCACCGGGGGTGAAGTGCCTCTTGCGCAAAACTGCGCCGGCGCCTATTTTCCTTGAAATGTTAAGCTCACATGCATCATATCCTGCGATAACAACGTTTTTTTAGCTTTGAACCTTCGATGGACAGGATAGACCTCCAGCTTCTCGACGCGCTGCAGGACCACGGCCGCACCTCTCAGCAGGAGCTGGCGCAGACGGTCGGGCTTTCGGCTCCCGCCGTCGCCGAGCGGCTGCGGAAGCTGGAGGAGCGGGGAGTGATCCGGCACTTCAGCGTCGTCCTCGACCCCCGGGCGCTCGGGCAGGACGTGACCGCGTTTATCGCGGTGGGGATGGCGGGCTCCCGCTTCTACCCAGAATTTCGGGAGCGCGTCGCCGCATGCCCCGAGGTGGCGGAGTGCCACTCCGTGACCGGCGAGGGCTCGCACCTGCTCAAGATCCGGACCCCGAGTACCTCGACACTGGAGCGCCTCCTCGCGGACGTGCAGGCGTGGCCGGGGGTGCAGTGGACCACGACCAGCATCGTGCTGTCAACCGTGAAGGAAACCAGCCGGCTCGCGCTGGCACTCTCCCCCTCCCCCTGACGTACACCATGCCCAAGCCGTCCGCCCGCTTCGACATCCTCGCCGCAGGCCGCGCGCGCGCGCCGCTCCCCCGCCCCGCCACGGACGGCCGCGGCCGCGCGATGGACATCGAGGAGATTTTCGGGGAAAACACCTTCGGCCTCGCCGAGATGCGTGCCCGCCTGCCGAAGCAGGTGTACGCGGCGATCTGCGCGACCATCGACCGGGGCACCGAGCTGGACCCCACCTTCGGCGATGCCGTGGCGATCGCCATGAAGGAGTGGGCGCTGGAAAAGGGCGCCACCCACTACACTCACTGGTTTCAGCCGCTCACCGGCTCCACCGCCGAAAAGCACGACTCCTTCATCACCCCCAACGTGGGCGGCGGCGCAGTCGCGGAGTTCTCGGGCAAGGAGTTGATCCAGGGGGAGCCGGACGCCTCTTCGTTTCCGTCCGGGGGGCTCCGGGCGACATTCGAGGCGCGCGGCTACACCGCCTGGGATCCGACCTCCCCCGCCTTCATGGTGGAGGGCGGCGGGGGAGCGTACCTGTGCATCCCCACCGCGTTCGCGTCGTGGGCGGGGGACGCGCTCGACCTGAAGCTCCCCCTGCTCCGCTCCATCAGTGCGCTCGACGTCCAGGCGCGCCGTGCGCTCCGGGTCTTCGGGGTGGAGGCGGAGCGGGTGATGAGCACGCTGGGGCCCGAGCAGGAGTTCTTTCTGATCGACGAGGAGTTCTACTTTCGCCGCCCGGACCTGATGACCACCGGGCGGAGCCTGTTCGGGGCGAAGCCGCCGCGGGGCCAGGAGCTGGAGGACCACTACTTCGGAAGCATCCCCGAGCGGGTGCTGGCCTGTATGATGGAGACGGAGCGAGAGCTGTACCGGCTCGGCGTCCCCATCAAGACGCGCCATAACGAGGTGGCGCCGGGGCAGTTCGAGATGGCGCCCATTTACGAGAACGCGAACCTGGCGGCCGACCACCAGCAGCTGCTGATGCTCACCCTCCGCAAGGCCGCTCGCAACTACGGGTTGGTCGCGCTGCTGCACGAGAAGCCGTTCGCCGGGGTGAACGGGAGCGGAAAGCACCTGAACTGGTCTCTCGGCACCGACAAGGCGAATCTGCTGGAGCCGGGCGACACCCCGCACGAGAACATGCAGTTTCTCTTCTTCTGCACCGCGGTGCTGCGCGCGGTCGAGCGGCACCAGGACCTGATCCGCGCCACGGTCGCGCACGCCGGCAACGACCACCGCCTGGGGGCGAACGAAGCGCCGCCGGCGATCATCTCCGTCTTTCTCGGCGACCAGCTGGAGGACGTGTTCGAGCAGCTGGAGCGCGGAGCGGCCACCTCCAGCAAGCAGGGCGGACTGCTCGGCCTCGGAAGCTCGGTGCTTCCGCAGCTCCCGATTCACGCGGGCGACCGCAACCGCACCTCGCCCTTCGCCTTCACCGGCAACAAGTTCGAGTTCCGGGCACCGGGGGCGTCGCAATCCATCTCCTTTCCGGCTACCGTACTCAACACGATCGTCGCGGAGTCGCTCGACGAGCTAACCTCCGCTCTGGAGGGGGCGATCGCCGGCGGAAGAAGTCTGGAGGAGGCGTTGGGCGAGCTGCTCAGCCGGGAAAGACGCTCGGCCAAGCGGGTCGTCTTCAACGGCGACGGGTACAGCGATGGGTGGCACCGCGAAGCGGAGGCGCGCGGGCTGCTCAACCTGCCCACCACCCTGGACGCTCTCCCCCGGCTGACCGACGAAAAGAACGCCCGGCTCTTCGAAAGGTACGGGGTGCTCTCGCCGCGGGAACTGGAAAGCCGGCTGGAGATCGCGCTGGACCAGTACTTCAAGACGATCAACATCGAGGGAGAAACCACGGCGGACATGGCGCGATCCATGATCCTCCCCGCCGCCGTGCGCTACCTGAACGAGCTGCTCGCCGTCGCCGAGCGCGGCGCGGCGCAGGGGCTGGACGCGCGCGGTACCCGGCGGGCGCTGGAGGAGGTCAACGAGCTGGTCAACGAGCTCGCGGATGCGCTCGCCATCCTGGTGGAGCAGAACGCGGAACTGGGTGGGGAATCGGTGCACGAGAAGGCGCACCACATGCGCGACCACATCGTCCCGGCGATGGCCGCGGTGCGAGCCGCCGCCGACAAGCTGGAAAAGGTGCTGCCGGACGACTTCTGGCCGCTGCCCACGTACCGCGACATGCTGTTCGTGAAGTAGCCTCCCGATGACTCGTCCGGACCCGTCACGCCCCGCCGCAGACTCCCGGCACACGCTCGCGCTGCTGGCTGAGGAGCACGTTCGCCAGCTCCGTCTCCGTTTCACCGACATCCTCGGCCAGGTACGGCGGGTCGAGGTGCCGCCGGCCGCTTTCGAGCGCGCGCTGCACGGTGTGGTCACGTTCGACGAGTCGTCGGCCAAGGGCTTCGGACGGGTGGAAGAACTGGACGTGCGGCTGCGGCCGGACCCCGGGAGTCTGCGCATCTTCCCCGAGGACGGACGCCCTCGTACGGCGGAGATCGTATGCGACGTTCACCGCGCGGACGACGCGCCGTTCGAGGGCGACCCGCGCGGGGCGCTGCGGCGGGTGCTCGGCGATCTGGCAGCCGAAGGGCTGGAGGTGCGAGTCGGAGTGGAGGTTCAGTACTACCTGCACCTCCCCGGCGGTGCCACGCTGCTCCCTCCGGAGGCGCCGGCGTGCGGAAGGGTGCTCGGCGGGGTGGTGGAGGCGCTGGAGGGGGCCGGGATCGCGGTGGATTCCGTGCGGCGCGCGGCAGCGCCGGGGCAGCAGCGGATCGACGTATCCTTCGGTCCCGCGCTGGCGGTCGCGGACGGGGTCGCGGCGCTCAAGGACGCCGCGCGGAGCACCGCATCGGCGCACGGCGTCGCGGTCACCTTCATGCCGAAGCCGCTCCCCGGCGAAAACGGCTCGGGGCTCCATCTCCATCACGTTCTTCTGCGGGACGGCGCGAACGCCTCCGACGATCCGGACGCGCCCGAGGGGATCTCGGACGTGCTCCGGTGGTGGATCGGCGGGCTGTTGCGCAACGCGGCGGGCTTCTGCGCGGTTACCAACCCGCTGGTCAACTCGTACAAGCGGCTCGGCTCCGGCTTCGGGGCCCCCGCGTACGCAACCTGGTCGCTGCACAGCCGCTCGCCGCTGGTGCGCATCCCCGCCGGGCGCGGCACGGAAACCCGCTGCGAACTGCGGATCCCCGACGCCGCCGCGAACCCCTACCTGTCGCTCGCGGCGCAGCTTGCGGCGGGTCTCGACGGGATCCGTTCCGAGGCGGATCCGGGGCCGCCCTTGAACAAGAGCATCGCCAACATGGGCGAGCGGGAGCGGCGGCGCCTTCGGCTGGAGCCGCTGCCCGAGAATCTCGGGGCGGCGCTGCTGGAGTTGGAGCGGAGTCGCGTCGTCCGGGCCGCTCTCGGCGAGCACATCTTCGACCACTTCATGGAGGCGAAGCGGACCGAGTGGGCAGAGTACGCCGCCGAGGTGCATCCGTGGGAGCTGCGGCGCTACCTCGGGGATTGAGCTCAGGGGTCTTCCCTGGCGTGCGCCTGGCGAACCCGCTCTTCCAGGATCTCCGGCCGGTTCTCCTCCGGCCGCTCCAGGACGTGCTCCAACAGCGCCGCGAGGATCTCACCGAAGCGCGGCCCGGGTGCCAGCCCCAGCGCGCGCAGCTCCGCTCCGCCGATCGCCAGGTCGGAGATGCGCAGCGGCGGGCGCGCGCGCAGCACCCGGCGAACGTTGCGCACCCGTTCCAGGACGTCGGTCGGCTCGCCCGTT
>JALZKG010000010.1 GCA_030859365.1 Gemmatimonadota bacterium | reverse complement strand
CCGAGGTGGTGTGGCTCCGCGCCCGCCCGGAGATTGCGGCGGAGCGCATCGCCCTGGCCGGGCACAGCGAGGGCGGGATCATCGCCCCGCTGGTGGCCGCCGAGGACCCAGCGGTCCGCGCGGTCGCGCTGATTGCCGCGCCGGCGCGGACGGGGAGGCGCATCAGCGACTTCCAGCTCGGCGAGGCGTGGGGGAGGATGGGGATGACCCCCGCGCAGATGGACTCCGCCCGCGCCGCCAACGATCCGCAGCGCGAGGCGATGGCAGCGCGCCTGCCGTGGGTGCGCTTCTGGCTGGACTACGACCCGCTACCGACGGCCCGGCGCTTAGCCGTCCCCGTGCTGGTGCTGCAGGGCGCGACCGACCGGCAGGTATCCGCCGAGCAGGCGGAGGAGTTGGCCGCCGCCATCCGCGCCGGCGGCAACCCCGACGTGACGGTCCGCGTCTTCCCGGACGTCAACCACCTGCTACTCGCCGACGCGGAGGGCACCGCCGACGTGGCCCGCTACGTCGCCCTCCCCGACAAGCAGGTTGCCCCGCCGGTGCTCGATACTCTGGCCGACTGGCTCGCGGCGAAGCTCCGGTAGCGCATCACACCCTGACTAGCCGGTTCCCGGCCGTCCACAGAACCCGCTGCACCCGCCGAAGCGGGTACCCCGCCGCGAGAAGCCGCCCCCGAGGCGCCAGCATGGCCGCGCTCACGCCGATCATCCCCGCTCGCCACGCGGGCGGTGACGTACGGAGCGCCGTGCACCACCACCCCGCGTGCGCGAGCGGCGCTGTTGTACCTGCCCGAAAACCCGTCCAGTCGCAGCCCGGGCGAGCGGTACGCCTTGCCTCCGGACTTGCCGCGAAAGGCATAGGTTTCCTGCGCCAGGTACAGCCCCAGCGAGGTGGAGTTGCTCCCCTTGCGGTTCGAAAAGCGAGTGGGCACTCCGCTGCTGGCCGCCGCCGACCCGCGCCCGTGAGCCACGGTGAAGGGGCCGTCCACCACCTCAAGCGTCTTCATGTCGAAGACGTAGCCGCCCGGGGTGCGGCTGTCGTACAGACGGCTGCGGATCTGAAAACGGGCCCCAGCGTGTCGCTGGCGCCCGTCGGGTCCTACCCGTCTACCAGCGGTCTCCGCCGCCGCCACCGCCTCGGCCTCCCCCACCACCACTCGACGATCCACCTTCGGGCGCGTCCAGCCGTACGACGTTCTCGGCCGCGGGGCCCTTCTGTCCCTGCACCGCGTCGAACTCCACGCGCTCGCCCTCGTCCAGACTCTTGAACCCGCTCGCCTGGATGGCGCTGTGGTGGACGAACAGATCCTTGGATCCGTCCTCGGGCGTGACGAAGCCGAAGCCCTTTTCCGCGTTGAACCACTTCACAACCCCCTGCTGCCTTGCCATGCTGCCTCCCTGGGAATGAATGGATCGGCGCTACCCCTCGGCCGGCACCCCATGAACGATCCGGGCCGGCGCGCTGAGAAACGCCAGCAAATCCCGCGCTCGCCCGCGGACGCCGGGTTGACCGCTGCCCTCCCGCGCGCGACCTTGTCGCGTTGAGCGGGCGCTTTTCTCTCATCCTGTGCGGGCGCAATGGCAACGGACACAAGCAAATACATCTACGTGATGAAGGACCTCCGCAAGGTGGTCCCCCCCAATCGGGAAATCCTGAAGGGGATCTGGCTTTCCTTCTACCCCGGTGCCAAGATCGGCGTGGTCGGCCCCAACGGGAGCGGCAAAAGCTCGCTGCTCCGCATCATGGCCGGTGTGGACACCGACTTCAACGGCGAAGCGTGGGCGATGGAGGGGACCCGCGTCGGCTACCTGCCGCAGGAGCCGGAGTTGGACCCCACGCTGGACGTGCGCGGCAACGTGGAGGAGGCGGTCAGGCAACAGCGCGACGTGATGCGCCGCTTCGACGAGGTGAACCTGAAGTTCGCCGAGATCACCTCCGACGAGGAGATGAACGCGCTGCTGGACGAGCAGGCGACGCTGCAGGACCAGATCGACGCGGCCAACCTGTGGGAGCTGGACCGCAAGATCGAGATCGCAATGGAGGCGCTCCGTCTCCCCCCGCCGGACGCGGACGTGTCCCGGCTTTCGGGCGGCGAGAAGCGCCGCGTCGCCCTGTGCAAGATCCTGCTGGAGGAGCCCGACATGCTCCTGCTGGACGAGCCAACCAACCATCTGGACGCCGAGTCGGTGGCGTGGCTGGAGCACCACCTCAAGGAGTTCAAGGGGACCATCGTCGCCATCACCCACGACCGCTACTTTCTGGACAACGTGGCGGAGTGGATCCTGGAGCTGGACCGCGGCGAGGGGATCCCCTGGAAGGGGAACTACTCCTCCTGGCTGGAGCAGAAGCAGGAGCGGCTTGCGAAGGAGGAGAAGCACGCCTCCGCCCGCCAGCAGACGCTGCAGCGGGAGCTGGAGTGGATCCGCATGGCGCCGCGCGCCCGGCAGGCGAAGAGCAAGTCGCGCATCAGCGCGTACGAGGAGCTGCTCAACCAGGACGCCGGCGAGCGGCTGCGCACCGCCGAGATCCTGATCCCCGCCGGCCCGCGCCTGGGCGACGAGGTGGTGGTGGCGGACGACCTGAGCAAGGGCTTCGAGGACCGGCTCCTGATCGACAGTCTCGAGTTCCGCCTCCCCCGTGGGGGGATCGTGGGGGTGATCGGACCCAACGGGGCGGGGAAGACCACGCTGTTCCGCATGATCACCGGCACCGAGCGGCCGGACTCCGGCGAGCTGCGGGTGGGCTCCACGGTGCAGCTCGCGTACGTGGACCAGAGCCGCGACTCGCTGGACGGCAGCAAGTCGGTGTACGACGAGATCTCCGGAGGGCGGGAAACGCTGGAGCTGGGCAGGACCAAGGTCAACGCGCGCGCCTACTGCGGGTGGTTCAACTTCCGCGGCTCGGACCAGCAGAAGAAGGTGGGCCTGCTTTCCGGCGGGGAGCGTAACCGGGTGCACCTGGCCAAGCTGCTCAAGGAGGGCGGCAACCTGCTCCTCCTCGACGAGCCGACCAACGACCTGGACGTGGACACCCTGCGCGCGCTGGAGGAGGCGCTCCTGGACTTTGCCGGGTGCGCGGTGGTGATCTCCCACGATCGCTGGTTCCTGGACCGGATCGCCACCCACATCCTCGCCTTCGAAGGAGAGAGCCAGGTGGTGTGGTTCGAGGGGAACTACCGGGAGTACGAGGCGGACCGCAAGCGCCGCCTCGGCGCGGAAGCGGACCAGCCGCACCGCATCCGCTACAAGAAGCTGGTCCGGGCGTAGGGGCGCGTCGAGATCAGGCGGGGGCGGCGAGATCGAGGGGGCTGCGGACGCCGCGGCCCCCTCGATTCAGCACGTGGGTGTAGATCATTGTGGTGCGCACGTCGGAGTGCCCGAGCAGCTCCTGCACGGTGCGGATGTCGTAGCCCGCTTCCAGCAGGTGCGTGGCGAAGGAGTGACGGAAGGTGTGACAGGAACCGTGCTTCGCGATGCCGGCCTTCCGCACCGCGGCCGAGACGGCCTTCTGGATCGCCGATTCGGACACGTGGTGCCGGCGGCATTCGCCGGAGCGCGGATCCGTGGAGCGGTGGACAGCCGGAAACACGTACTGCCACGTCCAGCTCCGGGCCGCGTTGGGGTACTTGCGCGCGAGTGCACTCGGCAGGTACGCCGTGCCGTAGCCAGCCTCCAGCTCTTCCGCATGCAGCGTCCGCACGCGAGCCAGGTGTCGCTCCAGGGGGACCACGACGCTTTCCGGGAGGACGCTCACCCGGTCCTTCGCACCCTTGCCGTCCCGGACGCTCACCTGACGGCTGCCGGTCTCGATGTCCTTGACGCGCAGGCGCAGGCACTCCATCAGGCGAAGTCCGGATCCGTACATCAGGCTCGCCGCCAGCCATGGCGTTCCCTGCAGGTTCTGGAGAACCGCGCGGACCTCGGCCCGTGT
>JALZKG010000100.1 GCA_030859365.1 Gemmatimonadota bacterium | reverse complement strand
TCCCAGAAGTGGGCGTGCGTCAGCGGCCCGGCCGCCGCGCCTGCGAAGTGCAGCAGGGCGGCGAGCAGCAGCGTCCAGCGCGCTGCGTAGCGAGCAAAATGAGAGAGCGCTATCATTGGAGGGGTGTACACCCCGCTCCGCGTGAGGGTTCCGGTCGGCGGGAGAGTTGAAGTCCGCCGCTACGCCTCACCGCCGAGCGCGCGAAGGCGCGCCAGGTTCCGCCGGTCCGCGGCCACCGGGTCGTCGCCCTTGGGGGTTTCCAGCACCTTGGGCACGGCGGCGAAGCGCGGGTCGGTCATGACACGCCGGAACGGCTCGTCGCCGAGCGACCCTTCTCCGATCGCCGCGTGGCGGTCCTTGCGGCTCCCGAGCGGGTGGAGCGAGTCGTTCAGGTGGAACAGCCGCAGCCGATCCAGCCCGATCGTGTCGCCGAAGGCGCGGACTGCGGCGTCGAAGTCTTCGCGCAGGTCGTACCCGGCGGCAAAGACGTGGCAGGTGTCGAAGCACACCCCCATCCGGTGGCGGACCGGCGGCGCGACACGCTCGATCATGGCGGCAAGCTCCTCGAAGCGAGCGCCGAGGACGCGGCCGGAGCCAGCGGTGGTCTCCAGGAGCACGAGGGTGTCGCCCGGCACCTCCTCCAGCGCCCGCTCCACCAGCGCGGCGTTCTGCGCCAGCCCCCGCTCCACGTCGCCGTCGGTGGCGTTGCCGGGGTGGGTGGCGACCGCGTGGAGTCCGAGCGCCGCGGCTCGCTCCAGCTCCGCGCGGAACGACGCGTA
The DNA here is from genome assembly GCA_030859365.1 of Gemmatimonadota bacterium. Classification (GTDB taxonomy): domain Bacteria; phylum Gemmatimonadota; class Gemmatimonadetes; order Longimicrobiales; family Longimicrobiaceae; genus JALZKG01. The sequence goes on along the minus strand of JALZKG010000100.1, from coordinate 2,773 downwards.
GGAGCGGTCCCGCAGCACTGGGTCCGGCGTGGCGAGGTTGATCAGATAAGAGTCGTGGGCGTTGGTCCACCCCAGCCCGGCCGTGACGACCCCTTCGCGGTAGCCGCTCACCTGCTCCGGCTTCAGCGCCGGCTCGGCCCAGCGGTTCGGCTGCTTGGTGAAGATTTGCACCGCTGTCGCCTCGATCTCGGAGGCGCGCGCCGGCGCGTTGTGCACACCGCCCGCGATGGAAACGTGGGCACCGAGCAGGGGGGTGTTCATGGCGGGCTCCGTGCTGGGAAGGGTGGACGGGGCGCGAAGGTAGGGGGCCGCGGCAGGGGTGTCAACGACTCCGCTGCCGGTATAGATTGGCCGCGCCCATCCCCGCCGCGAGGCTGCGGGGCAAACTCGAATGCAACGCTCTTCGATGATCCATCCCTGGCACGACCTGCCTCCCGGCCCCAACCCGCCCGACCAGATGACGGTGGTGGTCGAGATCCCCCGCGGCAGCCGCAACAAGTACGAGCTGAACAAGCGGACCGGGCTCTTCCGGCTGGACCGCGTGCTCTTCAGCGCCGTCCACTATCCCGGCGACTACGGCTTTTTTCCGCAGACCTACGCGGAGGACGACGATCCGCTGGACGCCCTGGTGATGATCACCGTGCCCACCTTCCCCGCCTGCGAAATCGACGTGCGCCCGCTGGGGATGTTCCGGATGAGCGACCGCGACGAGATGGACGAGAAGGTGCTCTGCGTTCCGCTGCACGACCCGCTCTACGACGACTACGAGACGATCTCCGATGTCCCCTCCCACTTTCTCCGGGAAGTGGAGCACTTCTTCACCGTCTACAAGGACCTGGAGGGCGGCCGCGTCCGCAGCCTGGGGTGGGAGGACCGCCAGGCGGCGCGCGCCGTGATTCAGGACTCGACGGCGCGCTACGCGTTGAAGCAGAAGCAGGAAGAAATCCTCCGCATCTCCGCGGAGCGGCCGCGCCGCGGGCTGGAGCTGTAGCTCGGCGGCACTCGCGGGGCAGACTTCTTGCGAAAACCGGCGGCTTTGGAAGTTCCCCTTTTCCGGAGCCGCCTGCGTATGTCGCGTCCACCGATCCGCGATTTTCCGGTTGTGGAGCCGTCGCAGGCCACTCCTACCTCCGCCCCCCTGCATTTCTCGCCGCGAGCGGAGAAAGGGGAGCGGGCTGGTGAAGAAAGCCTTCCTCGCCGGGTGTGGAGCCAGGCACAGGCGGATGACGTCCTGGGGGGAGCCGCGCAGATAGCCTACTTCTTCTTTCTTTCGCTGCCCCCGGCCATCCTGGTGCTGTTCGGCCTGACCGGCTTTTTCGGTGGGCAGGGGGTCGCCGACTGGCTTACGGGCCAGCTCCAGACGGCGCTCCCGGCAGAGGCGTCGGGGCTGATCCAGCGATTCGTGGATCAGGTGGTGCACGAGAACGCACCAGGCCCGTTCTCGATCGGTCTGGTGCTCGCGCTTTGGGCTTCGTCCAACGTCTTCACGGCGCTGACCAAGACGCTGAACGACGCGTACGGCGTGGAGGAAAGCCGCCCCTGGTGGAAGCAGCGGATCGTTTCCCTCGGGGTGATGCTGACCTGCGGCGTCCTCTTCCTCGCCGGGAGCGCCGTGCTGATCGCCGGTCCGCAGATCGCCGGCGCGCTGCAGCTGGGCGGCGTCGCGGATCTGGCGTGGACCGTCCTCCAGTGGCCGCTGGCGTTCGCGATCGTCGTCGCGACCTTCTGGATCATCTACTACGTCCTCCCCAACCGTGACCAGAAGCGGAGCAAGGGAACGTTGGTGAAGGCTTCGGCCATCGCGGCGGCGCTCTGGCTGCTCGCGACGCTCGCCTTCCGCATCTACATCTCCAACTTCGGCTCGTACGGCGAAACCTACGGCCTGCTCGGTACGGTGATCGTCCTGCTGCTGTGGATGTACATCACCGGCGTCGTGATCCTGGTCGGCGGCGAGGTCGCCTCCGAGATGGAGGCCGCCGCGTAGTCGCCGTACCGGCGGGGAATTCAGGGCGGGCATAGCCTGTCGCTCGTCCATCTTCAGAACTTGCGGTTCGCCTCGCGCTCCATCCGGAGCCGACGGTCCGTGCGGCGTGGGCCGTACGCCTTCCCGTGACAAAGGATGGGATCACTCTCCGAAACCGAGCGTGCAGCAGACGTGCCGCGGAATACGGGTGGCATGCCGCTGGCGGATGCCGTGGAGCTCGCGACGCTCGCCTCGGGCGCAGGGCAGCACATCTCTTGCTGAGGGAGGAGCGGGCGCCGGACAGGACGGCGCCATCGGAGCTCAACCCCGAAACGAGATTCCATGGATGGTCGGCTGCTGCTGTCCGCTGCGCTCCTCCTTCCCATTTGTCCACCGGCGGTGAACGACTCCGCGGGGATGGGCGCGCCGCACCCTTTCGGAATCCAGAATGGGGGTGCCGCATGGAGATGAGCGCCCACAAGCTCTTTGTCCCGGTGGAGCCCGACCAGGTGGGCGTCGTGCCGTACCGGATCCGCGACGGCGCGGTCGAGTTTCTCCTGATCACCTCCCGGAAGAGCAGGCGGTGGTTGATCCCCAAGGGAAACGTCGAGCCGGAGATGGGACCCCGGGAGTCCGCCCGTATGGAAGCCTCCGAAGAAGCGGGGATCTCCGGCGAGCTCGGTCCCGAGCCGCTCGGTTGCTACCGGCACGGGCGGAGCAAGAGCTCGTCGGTGGTCGAGGTGTTTCTGCTCCGGGTCGACGGCGAGGAGGACTCCTGGCTGGAGGCGCACGAAAGGAAGCGGCGCTGGT
>JALZKG010000098.1 GCA_030859365.1 Gemmatimonadota bacterium | reverse complement strand
CGTAGGCCTGCAGCGCGGAGTCGGGGACCAAGCCGAGCGACTGCTCCACCTGCATCGACGCCTGCCTCCCCATCTGGATCTCCTGCCCTTCGGAGATCAGGGCGAGCTGCGTTCGCCCCGTGACGGGGTTGCGGGCGCAGCCGGCGAGGACCACGGCCGCGAGCAGGGGGATCGCGAGGCCGGGAAGCCGAAAGGTACGGGAAAGACGCATTCACTCTCCAGGGTCGGGTGTCGCCGGTCGTACCCTGCCCGCGGTTCAAGGATCGCGCCGCGGCTTGCGGAACCGCGGCCGCAGCGAGAGAGTGTCCCCGGACCCGACGCTTCCCAAGCCCCCGCCGCCATGCCGCGCCCCTTCCACTCTCCCTACTCCCACGGCATGCTGCGCGTGGCGGTGTGCGTCCCCCACGTCCAGGTGGCGGATCCGGCGTTCAACACCGAGCACACCATCGGCCTCGCCCGGCGCGCGTCGGAGATGCACGCGGCGGTGGCTCTCTTCCCGGAGCTGGGGATCTCCTCGTACTCAGCCGACGACCTGTTCCACCAGGACGCGCTCCTGGACGCGGTGGTGGCGGGGATCGACCGGGTGGTCCGGGAAAGCGAGGCCCTTTGTTCGGTGCTGCTCGTCGGCGCGCCGCTGCGCTTCGAGGGTAAGTAGTTCAACTGCGGCGTGGTGATCCACCGGGGGAAGGTGCTCGGCATCGTCCCCAAGAGCTACCTGCCGGGGTATCGCGAGTTCTACGAGAAGCGGCAGTTCACCTCCGCCCGCCACGCCATCGCGCGCGAGGTTCGGTTCCTGGGCGAGACAATTCCCTTCGGCGGCGACCTCGTCTTCGACGCCGAGAATGTGGAGGGGTTCGCGCTCGGGGTGGAGGTCTGCGAGGACGTGTGGGCGCCGATCCCCCCCAGCAGCTACCTGGCGCTCGCCGGCGCCACCGTGCTCGCCAACCTGTCCGCGAGCAACATCACCGTCGGCAAGGCCGAGTACCGCCACGACTTGTGCGCGGGGCAGTCGGGTCGGTGCATCGCCGCGTACCTGTACTCCGCCGCGGGCCCGGGCGAATCCACCACCGACCTGGCGTGGGACGGGCACGCGCTGATCTACGAGAACAACGACCTGCTGGCCGAAGCGGAGCGATTCTCCGGCGAAGAGCAGATCATCGCCGCGGACGTGGACCTGGAGCGGTTGGCGCAGGACCGGATGCGGATGACCTCGTTCAACGACGCGGCGGGCGACCACCACGAGCGGGTGCGGAGCGTCCGCCGCGTCCCCTTCGACTTCGAGGTGCCGGAGGGCCCGATCCCGCTCCGGCGTGCCGTGGAGCGCTTCCCCTACGTGCCGAGCGATCCCCGGGTGCGCGACGAGCGCTGCTTCGAGGCGTACAACATCCAGGTGCACGGATTGCTGAAGCGCCTGGCGGCCACCGGGATCGAGCGGGTCGTGATCGGCGTCTCCGGCGGGCTCGACTCCACGCACGCGCTGATCGTCGCGGCGAAGACGATGGACCGGTTGGGGTTGCCCCGCGCCAACGTCCTGGGCTACACCATGCCGGGGTTCGCCACCAGCGAGGGAACCCGATCCAAAGCGCACGCCCTGATGGGTGCCCTGGGGATCACCGCGGATGAGATCGACATCCGCCCTTCCAGCATGCAGATGCTGCGCGACATCGGCCATCCGTACGCGGGAGGGGAGGCGGAGTACGACGTCACCTTCGAGAACGTGCAGGCGGGGGAGCGGACCTCGCACCTGTTCCGGCTCGCCAACTTCTACGGCGCGCTGGTGCTCGGGACGGGTGACCTGAGCGAGCTGGCGCTGGGGTGGGCCACCTACGGGGTGGGCGACCATATGTCGCACTACAACGTAAACGCGTCGCTCCCGAAGACGCTGATCCAGCACCTGATTCGCTGGGTGATCGACACGGGACAGTTCGACGCGGAAACCGGCGAGATCCTGCGGGCCATTCTCGATACGGAGATCTCCCCGGAGCTGGTCCCTGCCGGGAAGGGAGACGCGGACGGTCCGGCGCAGAGCACGGAGGAGCGGATCGGCCCCTATGAGCTGCAGGACTTCAACACCTACTACGTCACCCGCTTCGGGGTGAGGCCCAGCAAGGTGGCGTACCTGGCTCACCACGCGTGGGGGGACCGGACGCGCGGCGGCTGGCCCGCGGGGCTCCCGGAGGCGGGGCGGAACGAGTACGACCTCGCCACCATCAAGCGGTGGCTGGAGGTCTTTCTGCGGCGCTTCTTCGCCAACCAGTTCAAGCGCTCGGCGATGCCGAACGGCCCCAAGGTGGGCTCCGGCGGCTCGCTCAGCCCGCGGGGCGACTGGCGCGCCCCCAGCGATGCCGAGGCCACGGTGTGGCTCGAGGAATTGCGGCGAGGGGTGCCCGAGCGCGGATGATCCCCCCGGCGGCCGTTCGCGTGGTAGCCCGAATCGCAGTACCATGCTGCTCCCGCTCCTCCCGCACCCTTCGCAGAGAGGCCCCATGCGTTCCTCGCGCGTAGTCGCACTGCTCGCCCTCCTCCTTCCCTCCGCGGGGGCGGCCGCACAGCAGCCGGCGCCCCCCGCCACCACCGTGCTTCGCGCCGCCCGTC
>JALZKG010000097.1 GCA_030859365.1 Gemmatimonadota bacterium | reverse complement strand
TTCGTAGCGTGCGAGCGTGGTCTCCCGCACCCGCGCCGGCGGCGTGGCCGTGCGCTCGGCGAGCACCTCCATCACCTCCGGCGGCGCGAGCCGGTCCAGGTCCCGGTTCCAGAGGGCGCGCCGCCCGAAGGCGAGCGTGCAGAAGGTGTGCAGCTTGAGCCCGTGCGCCGCGGCAAGCCGCCCCAGCCACGAGGAAAGCAGTTCGTCCGGCAGCGGCTTCAGATGGACCGGCCAGAGGCGGCCGGGGAGCGAGAGAGCGGGCATCCGGTGCACCGGAGTTCCCGAGTGAATCTTCGGGTATTATTCGGTGCAAGAGGCGTGCGCGCTCGGCGCGGCTCCCGCCCGTTCCGGCGCGGCTCTACCGTCGGTTCCGCTTCGAGGGCGCGACCCAATCCAGCGTGTCCACCAGCCCCGCGTCGATCCGTTCGTGCCCGGTGCGCACGGCCAAGACGGCCGCCTCGGTGAGCAGCGCGGAAAGCTCGCCGATCCAGCCCTCGCTCATCGCGAGCAGCGTGTTGGCGAGCGGCGGCTGCACCAGGTGCGACGGCTGGCTGAGCGGGAGGACGGCCTCGAAGCTGGCGAGCAGGCGGTCGTACTCGGCGCCCGCCTTCCAGCGGGGCAGTCGCAGGGGTGAAAAACGGTTCTGTAGTTGGGGATCGGTCTGGAGCGCATTGAACGCCTCCGGGGTGCCGACGCCGACCAGCGGGATCTGCAGCTCGTTGCCGAGCCCTTTGAGCACGTTCAGGAAGTGCCGCTGCCGGTTGAGCGTTCCGGCCAGGATCTGCTGGATCTCGTCGATCACCAGCATCCGCACCCCGATGCGCCGGAGCAGCTGGTGCGTCTGAAACTCCTTTTTTGCTGATCTTGTCGTTCGGCTTGAAGGGCGCGTGGATCGTCTCCAGGATCGCGTCGAAGAAGCGGTGCTCGTCGGGGACCGGGGGCGCCTTGACGTAGAGCGAGGGTACGCTGACGCTGTCCCCGTCGGGGTGGGCGCGTGGCGGGTGCAGGCGGCGGAAGCGCTCGATGATGGTGGTCTTGCCGTTGTTCGTCTCGCCCACGAGCAGCAGGTTGGGCATCCGGTGCGTGGGCGGGTGGTTCTGCAGGTCCTCCATCCGCGCAAGCGCCCGAAGCGCCTGCGTGTAACCGATCCAGCGCGGGGAGCGGATCTGCTCGATCCGCCTCTCCTCGTCCCAGCCGAGCGCTTCGCGCGCCGCGCTCGCCAGGTGCGCTCCGGGAGCCCCGGCGGACTCGACTCGTTCGGCGCGGATCACGGATACCTCCGGGTTGGGGGGGCGTATTCTTCCAGGTCTTCGAACGGCCGGACCGTCCTCTCGGCCTCCGCCCTGGCGCCCTCGGCAGCGCTCGGTGCTGCGGTGGGCTCCGCGGTCGCCGGGCGGGGCGCCTCGGCGTGGTGACGCCGGCGCGTGGCCTGGCGGCGCATCCGCTTGGTCTGGGTCTCCGCTTCTTCCTCGATCCGGCGGAGCTCGTCGTAGGCGGCGAACACCGCCGCCTCGTCGGTGGCGGCGTGTCCCTGCTCGCGCGCGCGCCGCCGGGCTTCGCGGAACTCCCACACGCTGATCGGCGGGTGCGAGGTGTCGCGGTAGGGGATGCGAACGTAGTGCTCCCCCTCGGGATCGAAGAAGTACAGCGCGCTCAAGTCGCGCGGATCGCGCCGGAAGCGGAAGGTGCGCTTGAGGCGGGGGTTCTTTGGATCCTTTGCATGGACGAAGCGGCGCAGCACGTCGTGGTAGTAGTCGATCCCGTCGATCACGACGCCGTACTGCTGCACCGTGCGCTCGATGAAGGGCATGAAGTCCAGGCGTAGCCGGTCCGGATCCGTCTCGCGTGGGGGGATCCCCGGCCGGGGAGATCCGGGCGGACCCAGCAGTCCCTGCTCGTAGTGCGCAATCGGTGTCGTCTCCAGCGCGCTGTGCACCCGCTGGTGATAGACGGTGGTGATCCAGGTACCCAGCCAGCTCTCGAACTCGGAGAGCGTGAAGACGGCCTCCTTCTCCGAATCGTAGCGGCCGCGCTCGGCGGGGCTCGAGAACGTGGTTCCGCTCAGGCGGTGCACCTCGCCGAGCGCGGTGCCGAGGAGCCGCTCGATGTGGCCGCCGTAGTGGGGGGTGGCTACCGGGCGGAACTCCACACGCATGCCGTACTCCTGCGCGGCGCGTTCCAGCATGCGCCCGCGGAACTCCCGGGCGTTGTCGGCGTGTACGGTCTGCGGAACGCCCCAGCACGGCCACGCCGCGTCGATCCCGCGCTCGGCGAGCCACCCCTCCTTCGGGAGCACCGCGTGCGCGAGGGCGAGCCCGGTGCCCATCGCCCCCGGCGGATCGAAGGACAGGTAGAAACCGAGCATCACCCGGCTGTGTACGTCCATCACCGCGGTGAGCCACGGACGCCCCACGGGCCGGCGGTCCAGGTCGTCGACCAGGATCAGGTCCATCAGCGTGTGGTCGATCTGCGCCACGGCCAGCGGCCGGTCGGCGCCGGGGAACGAGCCGCGGTGCGGCCGGAACTGGTCCCGGGCGGCCCGGTGGCCCGAGCGCTTTGCGAGCTTGGTTTCGTCCGAGAGGGCGGCGATCCGCAGTCGCACCGTGTTCGGATGGGGCGGCTCCAGCCCCGCGGCGCGGCAGAGCCGCTCGACTTCCCGGCAGGTCTGCTCCACCTTCGGCTTCTTCTTATGCAGGTAGTGCGACTCGATCGTGCTCTTCATCAGCGCCTCCACCTCCGGCGCGAGGCGCCCCTTGCCGCGCCCGCCGCTCCGCTTCGGCGGCAGCAGCGCGGTGAGCTTGCCGGAGGCGGTGTAGGCCGTGATCCACCGATAGAGCGTGGCCCGGTGGACCCCGGCGGCGCGGGCCGCGTCGTTCAGGATCTGGTGCGTGCGCTCCAGACGCAGCAGCGGCCGGATGGCACGCAGGCGCCGCTCCGCCTCGCGCCAGTCAGCATCGGGGACGCCCGCCAGGTCCACGTCCGCCGGTGCCGTTCCCGCTGGTGCTTCGGCGTCGGGTTCGAGCTGCGCGATCGTGAGCCGCTGAATCTCGCCGGTGTCCAGATCCTTGGCCAGGACGCTCGCCAGGTCCACGAGGCGCGTGACGACGTAACGCCGGCCCTGCCAGCGGACGGCACCGCCGACCGAAACCTCGAGTTGACCCCTCATCGCCGGTTCCGGCGCACGGCGGCCGGATAGATCGCCGGGTGGAAGTCCGGCAGATCGAAGTCCACCTCCCAGATCGTACTCTCCATCGTGAGCGGCAGGCGCAGGTCGCACCAGATCTCCTGATCGGCCACCAGCTTCCGAACTTGTGCGAAAAGGCGTGTGCCACATCAGTAAATTTCGGCCTCGCTGTCGGAACATTTGCTTTGACCGAATCCAGATAAACGACGTAAATTGGACTCCTGGGGCCCCTACCACCTCCTCCCCTCCCCTGAGGCCTGCATGGAACTCATCATCGTTCTCGTCGTTCTCTTCCTTCTCTTCCGACTCTTCACGCGGACACCTTCCCCTCCTCCCCCGACCGTAGATACCCGACCTGATCGCTCGGGATATACTGGTTCCGGGGGGAAGCATCACCCCACGCGTCGCTCCACCCCTGCGGTGGATGCGCGCTGGATTCCTGCGGAAGAGGCGATCGAAATCGCGGGACGTCGAATCGAGAGCGGCATGATTTATGTGGGCACCCACCTTCCGGCGATCCAATCCTGGGTGGGTGAAGATCCTGCGCTGATCGATCCGACAGCGAAGGTGAGCACCGACACTGCGGAGATTGCCGCTGCCGCGGCCGGCTACTGGCCCTCCTACTCGACGGTTTCTCCCACCTTCCGGGCGAAGTACCTGCGGTGGCTGGCCGGCGGGCGTAAGGCCCCGGGCGTGGACATCGGCTGCGTCTTCCTCTTCTTCTACGGGCTCGAGCGGCGCGTCCTGATCGACGCAGAGC